>JBDHSS010000067.1:0-12063 GCA_039808205.1 Paracoccaceae bacterium
CAGGCGATGACCGACATCCTCGCCGCCAACCCCGACCTCGACGCCTTCGGCATCATGGGCGGCTGGCCGCTCTTCGGTGCGCCGCAGCCCTACCGCGACCTGTTCAAGCCGCTGGCCGACCGGATCGCGTCGGGCGACTTCGTGATCGGCGCCGCCGACACCATCGGCGACGAGGTGGCGATCGCCAAGGAGGGCCTCGTCACCGCACTCGTCGGGCAGCGCCCGTTCGAGATGGGCTACAAGGCGCCCGCGGTGATGCTGTCGCTCATCAAGGGCGAGAAGGTCGAGGATCCGGTGTTCACCGGCCTCGACGAGTGCACCAAGGACACCGCCGACACCTGCATCCAGAAGTAGCCGCCGGCCGGAGTGCCCGCCGCAAGTCCGGCGCTCCGTCACGGGTTCCGCGGCCGCCCCTCGGGCGGCCGCGTCGCGTTCGGCGGCGGCTCAGGCGGTTGCCTTGGCCAGCGCCTGGTCGAGGTCGCGGATCAGGTCGGCCGGATCCTCGATGCCGATCGAGAGCCGCACCATGTTCGGATCGGCGCCGGCCGCGGTCTGCTGCTCCGGCGTCAGCTGGCGGTGCGTGGTCGAGGCCGAGTGGATGATGAGCGAGCGCGCGTCGCCGAGGTTCGCCACGTGGCTGAACAGCTCGACCGAGTTGACGAGCTTCACGCAGGCGTCGTAGCCGCCCTTGAGCGCGAAGGTGAAGAGCGCCCCCGCGCCCCGCGGGTAGAGCCGCTTCGCCCGCTCGTGCCACGGTGACGACGGCAGGCCGGCGTAGGTGACCGACTCGACGCGGTCGTCCTTCTCGAGCCAGGCGGCCACCGCCTCGGCGTTCTCGACGTGCTTCTTCATCCGCAGGCTCAGCGTCTCGGTGCCGAGGAGCGTCAGGAAGGCGTTCTGCGGCGACATGGTCATGCCGAGGTCGCGCAGCCCGATGGCGATGCCGTGGAAGGTGTAGGCCATCGGACCGAAGGTCTCGGCGAACTTGAGGCCGTGGTAGGCGGGCTCGGGCTCGGTCAGGCTCGGGAAACGGTCGGATGCCATCCAGTCGAACCGGCCGCCATCGATGATGACGCCGCCGACCACGGTGCCGTTGCCGGTCAGGTACTTGGTGGTCGAATGCACGACGATGTCGGCGCCCATCTCCAGCGGCCGGCAGAGGTAGGGCGTCGCCGAGGTGTTGTCGACGATGAGCGGCACCCCCGCCGCCTTGGCCACTTCGGCGACCGCCGGAATGTCGGTGACGTAGCCGCCGGGGTTGGCGATCGACTCGCAGAAGATCGCGCGGGTGCGGTCGTCGACGAGGTCGGCGAGGCCGGTCAGATCCTCGGTGTCGGCAAACTCGGCCGACCAGCCGAAGCGGCGGATGGTGTGGTTGAACTGGGTGACGGTGCCGCCGTAGAGCCGGGTCGAGGCGACGATGTTGTCGCCGGGCCGCATCAGCGGGAAGAGCGCCATGATCTGCGCCGCATGCCCCGACGAGGTGCAGACCGCGCCGACGCCGCCCTCGAGCGCGGCTAGCCGTTCGGCCAGCGTCATCACCGTCGGGTTGGTGAGGCGCGAGTAGATGTAGCCGACCTCCTGCAGGTTGAAGAGCGCGGCGGCGTGGTCGACGTCGCGGAACACGTAGCCGGCGTTCTGGTAGATCGGCGTCTGCCGCGCACCGGTCGCCGGATCCGGCCGGGCGCCGGCGTGGATCTGCAGCGTGTCGAACCGATAGGGCGTGTCGGTCATGGTTCCCCTTCCCCGTCTCACACAGGCGCGCGAGGCTATGCGAGGCGCCGGACGCTGGCAACACCGCGTCGCGGGGATGCGGGGGTAAGCTTCTGGGACCACTCGTCGTTTCCGCCAGGCCGAGCCTCGCTTCGGTCGGCGGTGGCGCCGGCGTTGCCGCGCCCGCGCGGAGTCCGTAACACTGTGCGGAGGGCAAGGGAGGGGGCAGGATGGGCAACGGCATCCCGGATCGGCGGCAGCGACGGGAAGCGCCCGCCGCGGCCCGGCGGGGCTGAGGCGGTGGCCTCGCGCGCGATCGCAGCACTTCGTGGCCTCGCCCGCGTCGTCGCCCGCCCGGTGCAGAGCGGCCGCGGACGCCGCGGCGTGGTGCTGCAGCCCTACCGCGGCTACGGCTCGCAGGACCGGATCTTCGTCATCGGCCGGGCGTTCTGGCAGCGCACCGAGGCCGACCCGTCCGAGCTTACCGCCATCCTGCGGCGGCTGCGCCGGCGGCCGGTGCGCGACGCGCGGATCCGCGCGCGGTTCTACGGCGCCGTCGTCGAGGTGACCACCGACCAGGACGGCTATTTCCGCATCGACATGGCACCCGGCCATGCGCCGCCCGTCGACGTGCGCTGGCACCGCCTGGAGATCGCCATGCTGGCGCCGGCAATGGTCGCGGCGACGACCGAGGTCTACATCCCGCCGCCCGCATCGCGCGTCGTGGTGATCTCGGACATCGACGACACGGTGATGCACACCGGCGTCGCCAACAAGCTCGCCATGCTGTGGCGGCTGTTCGTGCAGGACGCCGACAGCCGCACGGTGTTTCCGGGGGTGTCGCACCTCTACCGCGCGCTGCACGCCGGCGCCTCGGGCCACGAGGCCAACGCCATGCTCTACGTGTCGCGCGCGCCCTGGGGCATCTACGAGATCCTCGAGGAGTTCTTTCAGGCGCACCGCATTCCGGTCGGCCCGATCCTGTTCCTGCGCGAGTGGGGGATCGGCTGGCGGCATCCGCTGCCGCGGCGCGCCGAGGATCACAAGCAAGTGTTGATCGACGCGATGATGGCGCTCTATGCCGACATGCCGTTCGTCCTGATCGGCGACAGCGGCCAGCACGACCCCGAGCTTTATCGCCGCATCGTCGAGACGCACGGCAGTCGCATCCGCGCCGTCTACATCCGCGACGTGGCGGCCCGCGGGCCCGAGCGGGCGCGCGAGATCGCCGAGATGTCGCGCGCGCTCGCCGCGCGCGGCGCCCACCTGGTGCTGGCGCCCGACAGCGTGGCGATCGCGCGCGATGCCGCGCGGCTCGGGCTCGTCGCGCCGGAGACGGTGGCGCTGGTGGCCGCACGGGTCGCCGAGCGCGGCGACTCGCCGGTGGAGTCGGCGGACGGCTAACCGCAGCAAGGGCCGGCTCAGGCCGCGGGGGCCCTGAGCGGCTTCAGCGCCGCGGCCCAGCGCGCGGTCTCGTCGAGCATGGCGCCGGCGGCCTTGACGTGCAGCTCCTTCGCCTCGAAGGCGCCGTCCTTGATGTGCTCGGCGACGAAGGGGATGACGACCGCCTCGTTGATCGGTACCACCTTGAGCGCCGACAGCGTGATCTTGACCGCCTGCGCCGCGCGCAGGCCGCCGGACACGCCCCCGTAGCTCACGAAGCCCGCCGGCTTGCAGGCCCACTCGTGAAAGACGAAATCGAGCGCGTTGATGAGCGCCGGCGCGATGCTGTAGTTGTATTCCGGCATCACCAGCACGTAGGCGTCGGCCGCGTCGACGATCGCGCTCCACCGCCGGGTGTGCTCGTGCACGTACTTGCGCAGCCGCGGATGGTGCGGCTCGTCGTAGAGCGGGAGGCCGACCTCGGCCAGATCGACGAGATCGGCGTCGAACGCCGGGTGCGCCGCCGCCATGCCGTGGATCCACCGTCCGACGTGGATGCCGACCCGGCCCGGCCGGGTGCTGCCGACGATGACCTTGAGCGTGAGCGCCATGTCCTCAACCTTTCCGTCGCTGTCGCTGCCCCGGGCAGATAGAGCGCGCCGCCGCCGGGCGCCAGCGGCCGCATCCGCGCTTCGGGTTGACCCCGGCGCGGTTTGCGGGTTTCTTCGCGCCGGCACCCGACCTCCGGGGCCGCGACCTCCGAGTCCCGCCATGCCCGAGCCGCTCACCCTCTATCTCGCCGCGCCGCGCGGCTTTTGCGCCGGCGTCGACCGGGCGATCAAGATCGTCGAGATGGCGCTCGAGAAGTGGGGCGCCCCGGTCTATGTCCGGCACGAGATCGTGCACAACCGCTACGTGGTCGACGGGCTGAAGGCCAAGGGCGCAATCTTCGTCGAGGAGCTCGCCGACTGCCCGCCCGACCGCCCGGTGGTCTTCTCGGCGCACGGCGTGCCGAAGTCGGTGCCGGCCGAGGCCGAGGCGCGGCGGATGCTCTACGTCGACGCGACCTGCCCCCTGGTCTCCAAGGTGCACCTCGAGGCGGCGCGGCACCACGAGGCCGGGCTGCAGATGGTGATGATCGGCCACGCCGGGCACCCGGAGGTGATCGGCACCATGGGCCAGCTGCCCGACGGCGCGGTCATCCTGGTCGAGACCCCGGCCGACGTCGCCGGCATCGCGCCGCGCGACCCGGGCCGGCTCGCGTACATCACCCAGACCACGCTGTCGGTCGACGACACCGCCGAGGTGGTCGCGGCACTTCGGGCGCGGTTTCCGGCGATCGTCGGGCCGCGCAAGGAGGACATCTGCTATGCCACCACCAACCGCCAGGAGGCGGTGAAGGCGATGGCGCCGCACATCGAGGCGCTGCTGGTCATCGGCGCGCCGAACTCGTCGAACTCGCAGCGGCTGGTCGAGGTCGGCCGCCGCGCCGGCTGCCCGTATGCCCAGCTGGTGCAGCGCGCCACCGACATCGACTGGCGCGCGCTCGAGGGCGCCCGCGCCGTCGGCATCACCGCGGGCGCCTCGGCGCCGGAGGTGCTGGTCGAGGAGGTGATCGCCGCCTTCCGCGCCCGCTACGACGTCACCGAGACCCGCGTCGAGACCGCGCGGGAGGCCGTCGAGTTCAAGGTGCCGCGGGTGTTCCGCGCCCGGGTGGCATGAGCGGGCCGGGCCCGGCGATCATCGCCTTTACCGACGGCGCCTGCTCGGGCAACCCCGGCCCCGGCGGCTGGGGGGTGGTGCTGCAGGCGCGCGAGGGCGACCGCGTCGTGCGCTCGCGCGAGCTCTCGGGCGGCGAGGCGATGACCACCAACAACCGCATGGAGCTCTCCGCCGCCATCGCCGCGCTCGAGTCGCTGACCCGGCCGACGGCGCTGACCGTCGTCACCGACAGCGCCTATCTGCGCGACGGCGTGACGCGCTGGATCCACGGCTGGCGCCGCAACGGCTGGCGCACGGCCGACCGCAAGCCGGTGAAGAACGAGGACCTCTGGCGCCGCCTCGACGCCGCCGCCGCCGCGCACCAGGTCGCCTGGGAATGGGTGAAGGGCCACGCCGGCCACCCGGAGAACGAGCGCGCCGACGCGCTGGCCCGCGCCGGTATGGCACCGTTCAAGAAGGGCCCGAGCCCCGCGGCCAGCCCCCGGAGCCGCAGCGCCTAGCGGCGGCGGCGGATCAGCGACACGGGCACGTCACGCGGTCGGCGTTTCCCGGAGGATGTCGAGAGACTTCAGCGAGTGCGCGTAAGCGGCGCCGGCGCGCATCTCGGCGGCGACCCAGATCGCTTCCATGATCTGCTCGGCACTCGCGCCGTGCCGCTTGGCGGCCTTCACGTGACCCTCGATGCACCAAGGGCATTGCGTGACGTGGGCGACGGCCACCGCGATCAGCTGCTTGGTCCGGGTGTCGAGCGCGCCGTCGGCGAAGACCGCCTCGGAGAACGCCTGGAATGCCTGCTCGGGCTTCGGCGCCAGCGACCGGCGCAGCTCCGCGAGCTCGCGCGAGGGCTTCGGGAAATGCAGCTCAGCCATGGTCGTCTCCTCCTTGCCTGAAACGCGGGACGCGGTCGCCCTCGTGCCTGCGCTCCGTCGCGCCGAACGCGAGCGAGCCCTGCGCCGAGCGGATCGCCATGTCGAGCGACCGCGCGATGCGCTCGGCGCGCTCGATCACGTGCGCCGCCCCTTCGGGCGGGCAGGTCTCGCGCGCGGTCTCGCGAAAGAGCGCGAGCCAGCGCTCGAAGTGGCTCCAGCCGACCGGCAGGCCGACGTGCGCCGGCACCGGCTGGCCGTGGTAGCGCCCGGTCATCAGCGCGACCGACGACCAGAAGGCGGTCATCCGCTCAAGGTGCGGCTCCCAGTCGTCGATGCGCGCGGCAAAGATCGGGCCGAGCAGGTCGTCGGCGCGGACCTTGGCGTAGAAGCGGCGGACGAGCCGCCCGAGCAGCGCCTCGTCGAGACCGGTCTCGGCCATCAGCGTGGCGGTCAGCTCCGGGCGGATCGAGGCGATCGCAGGCGACCGGGCAGGATCGGCGGACACGGGGGCGGACACTGGGGCGGACACGGGCGGCGACCTTTCACTTCGGCCTTGGCTTTCCTGCTTAGCCGGATTAATCGGTATTGTGAATACCAATTAGGGCACGAGCGGTGCGATGCGCCTCACCAGCTTCACCGACTACGGGCTTCGGATGCTGATGCGGATGGCGAGCGCGCCCGGGCAGGCCTTCTCGACCGCGGAGCTCGCCGACGAGTTCGGCCTGTCGCGGCATCACCTGACCAAGATCATGCAGCGCCTCGCCGGCGCCGGCATCGTCGCGACGCGGCGCGGCGGCGGCGGCGGCGCGGTGCTGGCGCGGCCGCCGGGCGAGATCCGGCTCGGGGAGGTGGTTCGCCTGCTGGAGCAGGGGCAGGCGCTCGTCGAATGTTTCGCGGCCGGCGGCGGCGACTGCACGATCGACCGCTGCTGCCGGCTCAAGGGGCGGCTGCGCGCGGCCGAGGCGGCGTTTCTCGCCGATCTCGACCGCTCGACGCTCGCCGACATCGCGCTGCCGGCGCGGGAAGCGCCGAAGACGACCGCATCTGCCACAATCCACGAGGAAAGGAAGCTCGCATGTCGGACTGGTTGCCGAGCCTGAAGACCAACACCCCGGCGGAGGGCTACGAGCTGTCGGTGAAGCTCGCCCGCTTCGCCGTCAAGCTCACCCAGCCCGACGCCGACGTGCGCGACCGCCTGCGCCCCGAGTACGCCGAGGATGGCGCGGCGCTGATCGCCGTCAGCCAGGTGGTCGCGACGCATTTCGCCACCGTCGCCGCGGCGAACGGCTACTGGCGCGGCTGATCGTCGGCGGTGCCGACGTTCGCCGTCCTCGAGGTCCGGGTCGGGCGGGTCAAACCGCTGGGACCGAAGGGCACGCCAAGCGCCATCGACAAGGCGCCGGTGGCGGGGCCGGCCGTGGCCGACACCCTGGGGCTCGCCGGCGACGAGCAGGGCGATCCCCGGCACCACGGCGGCCCGGATAAGGCGCTGCACGCCTACGCGGTCGCCCATTACCCGCTCTGGCGCGCCGAGCTGCCGAATGAGGCCGCTCGCTTCCAGCCCGGCGGCTTCGGTGAGAACCTCGTTGTCGAGGGGATCAGCGAGGCCGGCATCTGCCTCGGCGACCGGTTTCGGCTCGGCGGCGCCCTGCTCGAGGTCGGCCAGGGCCGCCAGCCGTGCTGGAAGCTCAACCTGCGCTTCGGGCGCGCCGACATGGCGCGGCGGGTGCAGGAAACCGGCCGCACCGGCTGGTATTTCCGAGTGCGCGAGCCCGGCGTCATCCGGGCGGGCACCCAGGCGATGCTCGCCGCCCGGCCGAACCCCGACTGGACGCTGACCCGGGTCGCGCGCCTCCTCTACCACGACCGCGGCAACCGCGCCGATCTCGCCGCCTTCGCCGCACTCCCCGGCCTCACCGACGGCTGGCGACGACTTGCCGAGCGGCGGCTGGCGAGCGGCCGCACCGAGGACTGGTCGACACGCATCGACACCCCGGACTGAGCGCGCGGCCTGCACGCGGACGACTTCGTACCCTGACGGAACGACCGAGGAGGACCGCGTCAGTAGCCCTCCTCGACCCAGCGCTGGCCCGACTTCGGCGGACGGACGTAGCCGTCGTCCTTCTGGCGCCGGGTGAGGCGCACCTTCACCGGAGCGATCTCCTGGTAGGCGATCTGCTTCAGCAGGTGGGCGATGCAGTTGAGGCGGGCGCGCTTCTTGTTGTCGGCGTCGACCACGTGCCACGGCGAGAGCGGCGTGTCGGTGGCGGCGAACATCTCGTCCTTGGCGCGGCTGTAGTCTACCCAGCGCGCGCGGGACTTCACGTCCATCGGCGAGAGCTTCCAGCGCTTGATCGGATTGCGGATGCGCTCCTGAAAGCGCCGCTCCTGCTCGTCGTCACTGACCGAGAACCAGTATTTCACCAGCACGATGCCGGAGCGGATCAGCATCTCCTCGAAGAGCGGCGCGGCGCGCAGGAACTCGGCGTGCTCCTCGGCGGTGCAGAAGCCCATGACCTTCTCGACGCCGGCGCGGTTGTACCAGGAGCGGTCGAAGAGCACGATCTCGCCCGGGCCCGGCAGGTGGGCGACGTAGCGCTGGAAGTACCATTGGCGGCGCTCGCGCTCGGTGGGCGTGCCGAGGGCCGCGACGCGGCAATAGCGCGGATTGAGGCTCTCGGAGATGCGCTTGATGACGCCGCCCTTGCCGGCGGCGTCGCGGCCCTCGAAGAGCACGACCAGGCGCAGCCCCTCGCGCTTCACCCAGTCCTGCAGCTTCAGGAGCTCGAACTGCAGCCGGACGAGCTCGCGCAGGTAGCTGTATCGGCGGATCGGCGGGGCGAGCTGCCAGGCGGCCTCGCGCGCCTCCGCCTCGATGGCGTCGGCGCGGATCTCGCCGGCCTTCGGTGTGGCGTTGCGCTTCTTCGCCATGGTGCTGCCCCGTCTGATCGCGTCCATCGTAGAGCGATACGGCGGCCGGCGGGAGGAAAAGTCAGGCGCGGCGGCGCGGTTGTGCGGAAGGGCGGCCGCGACCATATAAGTCCTTGACGCCAGCAGCCTCTGCGGAGGCCCGCCTCCCTCGCGCGTGACATTGCCCGCCCCGCCCGCTAAGGTGCGGGACCATTGCCAAGGACCTTTCTCGCATGGCCGAACCCGCCCGCGCCGCCGACGATTACGGTGCCGATTCCATCAAGGTTCTCAAGGGGCTGGAAGCCGTCCGCAAGCGGCCCGGCATGTACATCGGCGACACCGACGACGGCTCCGGCCTGCACCACATGGTCTACGAGGTCGTCGACAACGGCATCGACGAGGCGCTGGGCGGCTGGGCCACCGAGGTCTCGGTGACGCTGCACGCCGACGGCTCGGTCAGCGTCACCGACAACGGCCGCGGCATCCCGGTCGGCATCCACGAGGGCGAGGGGGTCTCCGCGGCCGAGGTCATCATGACCCAGCTGCACGCGGGCGGAAAGTTCGACCAGAACAGCTACAAGGTGTCGGGCGGCCTGCACGGCGTCGGCGTCTCAGTGGTGAACGCGCTCTCGGACTGGCTCGAGCTCACGGTCTGGCGCGAGGGCTGGGAGCATTTCGCCCGCTTCGAGCACGGCGAGACGGTGGTGAGCCTGCACCGGGTGAAGGAAAGCGAGCGGCGCGGCACCCAGGTGCGCTTTCTCGCCTCGACGCAGACGTTCTCGAACGTCGACTACAGCTTCAAGACGCTCGAGCACCGGCTGCGCGAGCTCGCGTTCCTGAACTCGGGCGTGAAGATCGCGCTGACCGACCGGCGGCACGCCGAGATCGAGAAGGCCGAGCTGTGCTACGTGGGCGGCGTGCGCGAGTTCGTGAAGTACCTCGACCGCTCGAAGACGCCGCTCATCAAGGAGCCGATCTTCATCGAGGGCCAGGCCGGCGGCATCGGCGTCGAGGTCGCGATGTGGTGGAACGACAGCTACCACGAGACGGTGCTGCCGTTCACCAACAACATCCCCCAGCGCGACGGCGGCACGCACCTCGCCGGGTTCCGCGGCGCGCTGACCCGGACGATCAACGCCTACGCGGGCGAGAGCGGGCTCGCGAAGAAGGAGAAGGTGGCGCTCTCCGGCGACGACGCGCGCGAGGGACTGACCTGCGTGCTCTCGGTCAAGGTGCCCGACCCGAAGTTCTCGTCGCAGACCAAGGACAAGCTCGTCTCCTCCGAGGTTCGACCGGCGGTCGAGAGCCTCGTCAACGAGAAGCTCGCCGAGTGGTTCGAGGAGAACCCGACCGAGGCGCGCATCGTCGTCGGCAAGATCGTCGAGGCGGCGCTGGCGCGCGAGGCGGCGCGCAAGGCGCGCGAGCTCACGCGGCGCAAGACGGCGATGGACGTGGCGAACCTGCCGGGCAAGCTCGCCGACTGCCAGGAAAAGGACGCTTCCAAGGCCGAGCTCTTCATCGTCGAGGGCGACTCGGCCGGCGGCTCGGCGAAGCAGGGGCGCTCGCGGCAGAACCAGGCGGTGCTGCCGCTCCGGGGCAAGATCCTCAACATCGAGCGGGCGCGCTTCGACCGGATGCTGTCGTCGGAGGCGATCGGCACGCTCATCACCGCGCTCGGCACCGGCATCGGCCGCGACGAGTTCGATCTCGGCAAGCTTCGCTACCACAAGATCGTCATCATGACCGACGCCGACGTGGACGGCGCGCACATCCGCACGCTCTTGCTCACGTTCTTCTTCCGGCAGATGCCGACGCTGATCGAGGCGGGACATCTCTACATCGCCCAGCCGCCGCTCTACAAGGTGAGCCGCGGGCGCTCGGAGGTCTACTTGAAGGACCAGGCGTCGCTCGAGGCCTACCTGATCGACGCGGGCCTCGAGGGCGCGGCGCTTCGGCTCGGGTCGGGCGCGGTGGTCGCCGGCGCCGACCTGCACCGCGTCGTCGAGGAGGCGCGCACGGTGCGCGCGACGCTCGCCGCCTTCCCGACGCAGTATCCGCGCGCGGTGCTCGAGCAGGCGACGATCGCCGGCGCCTTGCTGCCGGGTGCGATCGACGCCGACGCGCAGGGAGTGGCCGACGCGGTGGCCTCGCGGCTCGACCTCATCGCGCTCGAGTACGAGCGCGGCTGGCAGGGGCGGCCGACGCAGGACGCGGGGCTCCGGCTCTGGCGCACGCTGCGCGGCGTCGACGAGGTGCGGCTCCTCGACGGCTTCGCGCTGCGCTCCGGCGAGGCGCGGCGGCTCGGTGCGATGACCGCCGGCCTGCAGGAGATCTACGGCGCCCCGGCGGCCTTGGTGCGCAAGGACCGCGAGCAGCCGATCTACGCGCCGACCGAGCTCCTCGACGCGGTCACGCGGGAGGGCGAGAAGGGCCTGTCGCTGCAGCGCTACAAGGGCCTCGGCGAGATGAACCCCGAGCAGCTCTGGGAGACGACGCTCGACCCCGAGGCGCGCACGCTCTTGCAGGTGCGCGTCGATGACCTCGCCGACGCCGACGACGTTTTCACCAAGCTGATGGGCGACGAGGTGGAGCCCCGGCGCGAGTTCATCCAGACGAACGCGCTGAGCGTGGCGAACCTCGACATCTAGAGCGGTATAGGTTCGCGTAAATCGTTGCGGTCCACCCATATCCTTGCGCATTTGCGCATAAGCTTGCGTCTGCGCGGGTGGTTGGCGCCGGCTCAAGCGGCCATTCCCGATGGCTGTCACGAGCGGCCCAAAGCCGTCATCCAGCAGCGAAGATGACCGTGTCCATGCAATCTTAAAGCGGTCATTCTTCCTGGCAGCTTTCATCCGGCCCCCACGCTTCGACGGCCTTCGGGTCGCCTTTGATGGCCCCGGACCGGCTCGTGCAGCGCGTACTGCTCCTCCGGGCGCAGCGTCTCGCGCTGGGTGATGAGCCGGGCGCTGTGGCCGCCGCTCAGGAACGACCAGAGCCAGCTGATCGCGACGGCGATCCGGCTCCGGGTGCCGATCAGGAAATAGATGTGGGCGACGCCCCAGATCCACCAGGCCAGCCAGCCGGTGAGGCGGATGCGGCCGAAGTCGATCACCGCGGCGCTGCGCCCGACGGTCGCGAGGTTGCCGAGGTGGCTGTAGGTGAAGGGGCCGGGAGGCGTGTGGTTCTCGAGGCGGGCGCGGATCAGCTTCGCCACGTAGGCGCCCTGCTGTTTCGCCGCCGGCGCGACCCCCGGCACCGGCTTGCCGTCGACGACGACATGCGCCGTGTCGCCGATGACGAACACGTTCGGCAGGCCCGGGGCCGAGAGATCTGCCTCGACCATGACCCGGCCGGCGCGGTCGGCCGGCGCGTCGAGCCAGCGCGCCGCCTCGGAGGCCTGCACGCCGGCGGCCCAGATCACGGTGCGCGCCGGCACGGGCTCGTCGCCGATGCGGATGCCCTGGTC
>JBDHSS010000068.1:0-12063 GCA_039808205.1 Paracoccaceae bacterium
TCGCCCTGGCAGCCGACCTCGGCGCCGGAGATCGAGGCGTTGGTCTTGATGATGCCGCCGACGGCGGCGGCGGTCAGGAGGAAGTCGCGGATGCCGGCGTGGGTCGCGCCGACGCAGTGGTCGCGGTAGTAGCGGATGACGGCGGGGACGACGCCGGCGGCGCCGTTGGTCGGGGCGGTGACGACCTGGCCGCCGGCGGCGTTCTCCTCGTTGACGGCCATGGCGTAGACCGAGAGCCAGTCGTTGACGGTGTGCGGCTGGGTGAGGTTCATGCCGCGCTCGGCGAGCAGCGCCTGATGGATCGCCCTGGCGCGGCGGCGGACCTTGAGGCCGCCCGGCAGCGTCCCTTCGGTGGCGAGGCCGCGGTCGATGCAGGCGTCCATCACCGCCCACAGCCGGTCGAGCCCGGCGTCGAGGGGGCCGCGGCCGCCCGCGGTCTCGTTGGCCCGCTTCATCGCGGCGATCGAGAGGCCCAAGGCCTCGCCCATCGTCAACATCTCGGCGGCGGTGGCGAAGGGATGCGGGCGGCTCACCGCGGCGTCGTCGCCCTTGAGGGACGCGGTCTTCATCTGGCGCTCGGTGAGGACGAAGCCGCCGCCGATCGAGTAGTAGGTTTCCGTCATGTGCAGGTTGCCGGCAGCGTCGAAGGCGCGCAGCACCATGCCGTTGGCGTGGCCGGGGAGCGGCGGGCCGTAGTCGAAGACGACGCCCTTCTCGGGGTCGAAGGCGAGTTCGCCGACCCCGGGCACGTCGATGCGGCCGGTCTCACGAAGGGCGGCGAGGCGGCGCTCAGCCTCCTCGGGATCGAGGGTGTCGGGGACGAAGCCGAGAAGGCCGAGGATGACGGCGCGGTCGGTGGCGTGGCCCTTGCCGGTGAAGGCGAGGCTGCCGTGCAGCGAGGCCTCCAGCCGGGCGGGGGCGCCAGAGCCGGGCACGCGGTCGGACCCGTCGCGCAGCGCGTCGAGGAAGCGGGCAGCGGCCAGCATCGGACCCATGGTGTGGGAGGACGAAGGGCCGACGCCGATCTTGAAGATGTCGAAGACGCTGAGAAACATGGCTGCCCGCTGTGCCGAAACCGGAACTGCGGAGGCGGTTCCGGTCAGGATGCTGATAGGGTTGCGCGTTCCGCGCGGGTGGTTGGCCGCGCGGAACGGATAGAGCTTCAGCTCCCGTAGATCGGATGGGCGTCGGTGAGCTTGCGCACCTCGGCCATCACCGCGGCCTCGACCGCGGCGTCCCCGTCGGCCCCGGACGCGGCCAGCGCGTCGACGACCTTCAGCACGAGCTCGCCGACCTTCGCGAACTCCGCCTCGCCGAAGCCGCGGGTGGTGCCGGCGGAGGAGCCGAGGCGGACGCCGGAGGTGACGAACGGCTTCTCCGGGTCGAACGGGATCGCGTTCTTGTTGCAGGTGAGGCCGGCGCGCTCCAGCGCCCGCTCGGCGTCGCGGCCCGTCACCCCTTTCGGGCGCAGGTCGACCAGCACCATGTGGCTGTCGGTGCCGCCGGAGACGATGTCGAGGCCGCCCTTCTGCAGCGTCGCCGCAAGGGTGCGCGCGTTGGCGATGACGGCCGCGGCGTAGTCCTTGAACTCGGGCCGCAGCGCCTCGCCGAAGGCGACGGCCTTGGCGGCGATGACGTGCATCAAGGGCCCGCCCTGGTTGCCGGGGAAGACCGCGGAGTTGAACTTCTTGGCCAGCGCCTCGTCGTTGGTGAGGATGATGCCGCCGCGGGGACCGCGCAGGGTCTTGTGGGTGGTCGAGGTCACGACGTGGGCGTGCGGCACCGGGTTCGGGTAGTGGCCGGCGGCGATCAGGCCGGCGTAGTGCGCCATGTCGACCATGAGATAGGCGCCGACCTCGTCGGCAATCTTGCGGAAGCCCTCGAAGTCGATCGCCCGCGGATAGGCCGAGGCGCCGGCGATGATCAGCTTCGGCCTGGTCTCGAGCGCGCGTTCGCGGACGATGTCCATGTCGATCAGCTGGTCCTGCTCGCGGACCTGGTAGTCGACGACGTCGAACCACTTGCCCGACATGGTGACTGGCGAGCCGTGGGTCAGGTGACCGCCGTGGGCGAGCGACATGCCCATGAAGCGGTCACCGGGCTGGAGCAGCGCTAGGAAGACGGCCTGGTTCGCCTGGGCACCCGAGTGCGGCTGGACGTTCGCGAAGCCGGCACCGAAGAGCTGCTTGACGCGATCGATGGCGAGGGTCTCGACCTCGTCGACGAACTCGCAGCCGCCGTAGTAGCGCTTGCCGGGGTAGCCCTCGGCATACTTGTTGGTCAGAACCGAGCCCTGGGCGATCAGCACGTCGCGGGAGACGATGTTCTCCGAGGCGATCAGCTCGATCTGGTGCTGCTGCCGGCCGAGCTCGCGGCCGATGGCGGCGGCGACGGCGTCGTCGGAAAGGTGGGGAGCGGTATCAAGCATCGGGCGTTTCCTTCTCGTTGTCAGAGTTCGGCGGCGAGCTCGCGCATGGCGAGGTCGAGGATCGCCCGGACATGCGGGGCGAACGAGCGCCAAACGGTCAGATGGAAGCGATCCTCGGCCTCGCGGGTGAGGACAACCTGGGCGCTGTCGAAGATCGTGCGAGCACCGTCGCCCACCGGCATGGCGGCGAGGTTCCGCGGGCAGCCGGCGGCGAGCAGGTCGAGAACGTGCGGGCCCTCGAGCCGCCAGGTGATCTCGCGGTCCGAGACCTCGACGGCGCTGATCGGAGTATGCGCCGCGAGATCGGCGATCGCTGCGCCAAGGGGGCCAGCCTCGCTCTCGGGCGCCTCGATCAGCCACTCGTCGGGACCGAGGCAGAGGGCGCTACGGGTGCCATTCGCTGTGCGGCTGCCGATGCGTTCCGGCAGCGGCACACCGAGGGCGATGCCGACGCCGCCCGGATCGGCGAGGCGCAGCACGATGCGGGTGCTCGGAGCCAGCTCGGTGATGGTGGCGCCGGCGGCCAGGGTTGGGGTCATCGCGTTCATGACAGTCTCCAATCGTCAGGCGCTGAGGCGGCTGTTCTCGGGGTCGTAGAAGATCGGGCTCTTGACCACACGGACGCGGACGGTGCCGTCCGGCATCGGGATGTGCAGCGTCTGCCCGTCCCGCTCCCTTCCGTCGACGACGACCGCCATGGCGATCGAGCGGCCGAGGGCGTCGCTCCAGTAGGAGGAGGTGACGTGGCCGAGCATGGTCATCGGCTTCGGCTGGGCTGGATCGGCGACGATCTGCGCGCCTTCCTGCAGCACCACCTTGGGATCCTCAGTCAGCAGACCGACCAGCTGCTTGCGGCCCTTCGCCACCATATCGGGGCGGGCGAGCGAGCGCTTGCCGACAAAGTCGGGCTTCTTCTTGCCGATCGCCCAGGTCAGGCCAGCGTCGTCGGGCGTCAGCGTACCGTCGGTATCCTGGCCGACGATGATGTAGCCCTTCTCGGCGCGCAGCACGTGCATGGTTTCCGTGCCGTAGGGCACGATGTCGTGCTGCCGGCCGGCCTCCCAGAGCTTCTCCCAAAGCGCCCGGCCGTGGCGGGCAGGGACGTTGATCTCGAAGCCGAGCTCGCCGGTGAACGAGATGCGGAAGAGCCGCGCGGGAAAGCCGGCCACCGTGCAGGTCGCCACCGACATGTGCGGAAAGGCGCCCTCGGAGATGTCGAGGCCCTCGACGAAGGGCTCCAGCAGCTTGCGGGCGTTCGGGCCCTGCAGCGCGACCACGGCCCATTGCTCGGTGGTCGAGGTCAGCCACACCCTGAGGTCGGGCCACTCGGTCTGCAGGTAGTCCTCCATCATGTTGAGGACGCGCGCCGCGCCGCCCGTCGTCGTGGTGACGTGGAAGCGGTCCTCGGTGAGGCGGCCGATCACGCCGTCGTCGCGTATGAAGCCGTCCTCGCCGAGCAGCAGCCCGTAGCGGCAGCGGCCGACCCCGAGCTTGGCCCACGGGTTGGTGTACATCCGCTCCATAAAGGTGACGGCGTCGGGGCCGACCACCTCGATCTTGCCGAGCGTCGAGGCGTCGAAGATGCCGACCGACGCCCGCACGTGTCGGCACTCCCGCGACACTGCGGCGTGCATGTCCTCGCCCGGCTTCGGGAAGTACCAGGCGCGCCGCCAGAGCGCGACCGGCTCGAAGGCGGCGCCGTGCTCCGCGGCCCAGCCATCGATCGGCGTCTGCCGGGTAACCTCGAAGGTCGCATCCTTGTGGTAGCCGGCGAAGGTCCCGAAGGTCGTCGGAGAATAGGGTGGACGGAAGGTCGTGAGCCCGACCTGCGGCGGCGCCTTGGCGAGCGCGTCGGCGGCGATCATCAGGCCGTTGACGTTCGACATCTTGCCCTGATCGGTTGCCATGCCGTTCGTCGTGTAGCGCTTGACGTGCTCGATCGAGCGCATGCCCTCGCGGACAGCGAGGCGGATGTCCTTGGCCGTCACGTCGTTCTGGAAGTCGATGAAGGCCTTGGCCTTCGCCGGGTCGCGGTCGGTCGGCAGCTCCTTCAGCGTTACGCCCGCGCCGGGGCGATCGGCCTCGACCGTATGGATCTGCGCCGCCGCCTCGCGGCCGGCATCGATCGCGGCCTGCGCGCCGGCCGAGGCGCCGTCGGCGAGTGCGGACGCGACTCCCCAGAGTCCGCGGCCGGCGCCGGCGATCTGCACGGCCTCGGTCTTCCTGCCAGGCAGATAGACCTGCAGAGCCTCGTCCCAGGCGAGCTTGCCTTGCGTATGGCTGAAGAGGTGGAGGCAGGGCGTCCAGCCGCCGCACATCAGGACGACATCACAGGCGATGTCGCGCGCCTCGCCGACCTTGCCACCGTCCATGCGGTTGACGCGGAGCGACTTCACCCTGAGCCGGCCGGAGGTGCCGGTGACGGTGCGCCCGAGCAGGGTCTCGATCCCGAGGGCGCGGGCACGGTCGGTCAACACCGGGTCCACCGACGCGCGGACATCGACAATGACGGAAGGCTTCGCCCCGGCCTCGGCGAGGTCGAACGCGGTGTACCAGGCGCTGTCGTGCGCGGTGACGATCGCCGGCCGGTCGCCGACCTTCACGCCGTAGCGATGAAGGTACGTCTGGGCCGCGCCGGCCAGCATCACCCCGGGACGGTCGTTGCCGTCGAACACCAGCGGCTTCTCGAGCGCCCCCTGCGCCAGCACCACCTCTTTGGCGCGAACCTTCCACATCCGCTCGCGGGGCGCGCCCTCGGGAGGTGTGTCGAGGTGGTCGGTCAGGCGCTGGCAGAGGCCGACGAGGTTCTGATGGTAGTAGCCGATGGCGGTGGTGCGGGGCATCACCGTGACGTTCGGCAACTGGCCGAGCTCGGCGACGGTGGCGGCGAGCCAGTCCCAGGCGGGCTTGCCGTCGATGACGATCGAAGGCTCAGAGAGGAGCGTGCCGCCGACCTCCGCGTTCTCTTCGACCAGCATGACGGACGCGCCCGAGCGGCCGGCGGCGAGGGCCGCGGCGAGGCCCGCGGGACCGGCGCCGACGACGAGCACGTCGGTGTGGGCGAAACGGGAGGCGTAGGTGTCGGCGTCGGCCTCGGTCGGGGAGACGCCGAGGCCGGCGGCGTTGCGGATCACCGGCTCGTAGACGCGGTCCCAGAAGGCGCGCGGCCACATGAAGGTCTTGTAGTAGAAGCCGGCGGAGAAGAGCGAGCCGAGATTGTCGTTGATCGCGCCCATGTCGAAGGCGAGGCTCGGCCAGCGGTTCTGGCTCGTCGCCTCGAGCCCGGCGCGGAGCTCCTGGACCGTGGCCCGGGTGTTGGGCTCGAAGCGGCCGGGGCCGCGACGGGTGCCCATCAGCGCGTTCGGCTCGTCCGATCCCGCCGAGACGACGCCACGGGGGCGATGGTACTTGAAGGACCGGCCCATCAGGTGAACGCCGTTGGCGAGGAGCGCCGAGGCGAGGGTGTCGCCGGCGAGACCCTGGTAGGTCTTGCCGTCGAAGGTGAAGCTGACCGGCTTGCCGTGGTCGACGCGGCCGCGGCCCTGCAGGCGGTAGCTGGTCATTTTGCGTTTCCCATCAGGCTGGAGGTGTCAGGACGGGGCTCGCCGGCCTTGTACGTGAGGAGGAACTTGTCGCCGACCGTCTCGCGGGCGGCGTTGAAGAAGCGGGCGCAGCCGTTGATGTGGCGCCAGCGCTCGAAGTGAACGCCCTTCGGGTTCGACCGGATGAAGAGGAAGTCGCGCCACTCCTCGTCGGAGAGGGCCGAGGGATCGACCGGCCGGTCGACATGGGCCTCGCCGGCGTAGGCGAACTCGAGCTCGGGCAGGTCCTGGTCGCAGTAGGGGCAATGGATCAGCAGCATCGCTCGTCTCCCTAGTGCGCGACGGCGGCGGCGGCGGCTTCGTCGATCAGGCGGCCGGTGGTGAAGCGCTCGAGCGTGAAGGGGGCGTTGATCGGGTGCGGCTCGTTCTTCGCGACCGTGTGGGCGAGAACGTGGGCGGCGCCGGGCGTCGCCTTGAAGCCGCCGGTGCCCCAGCCGCAGTTGACGTAGAGGCCGGGGACGGGCGTCTTGCCGAGAATGGCCGAGCGGTCGGGGGTGACGTCGACGATGCCGCCCCACTTCCGCAGCATCCGCATGCGGCGGAAGATCGGGAAGATCTCGCAGATCGCCGCCAGGGTGTGCTCGATCAGCGGCAGCCCGCCGCGCTGGGAATAGCTGACATACTGGTCGGTGCCGGAGCCGATCACGAGCTCGCCCTTGTCGGACTGGCTGATGTAGGCGTGCACCGAGTTCGACATCACCACGCACGGGAAGATCGGCTTGATCGGCTCGGAGACCAGCGCCTGCAGCGGATAGGACTCGAGCGGCAGCCGAACGCCGGCGGTCTCCATGACGACCGAGGTGTGGCCGGCGGCCGAGACCGCGACCTTCTTCGCGGCGATGAAGCCCTTGGCGGTCTCGACGCCGGTGACGCGGCCGTCGGCGCCGCGGCGGATCGCGGTCACCGGGCAGTTCTGGATGATGTCAACGCCGCGCGAAGCGGCGGCGCGGGCGTAGCCCCACGCGACCGCGTCGTGGCGCGCGGTGCCGGCGCGGCGCTGCAGCGCGGCGCCCATCACCGGATAACGCGCACCCGGGTCGATCGAGAGCGGCGGGCAGAAGAGCTTCGCCTCCTTCGCCGACAGCCACTGGTTGTCGACGCCGTTCAGGCGGTTCGAGTGCACGTGGCGCTGGAAGGATTGCACGTCGTGGACGTTGTGCGCGAGCATCATCACGCCGCGCTTCGAGTACATGACGTTGTAGTTCAGGTCCTGGGAAAGGTTCTCCCAGAGGTCGAGGGCGTGGTCGTAGAGCCGCGCGCTCTCGTCGTAGAGGTAGTTCGAGCGGATGATCGTGGTGTTGCGCCCGGTGTTACCGCCGCCGAGCCAGCCCTTGTCGATCACCGCGACGTTGGTGATCCCGTGCTCCTTCGCCAGGTAGTAGGCGGCGCCGAGCCCGTGGCCGCCGGCGCCGACGATGACGACGTCGTATGCGGCCTTCGGCTCGCGGTCCGGCCACTGCGGCGTCCAGTTTTTCTGGCCGGTCAGCGCCCCCTTGATCACCTGGGCGAAGGAGAAATGCGTCATGCGGACCTCCCGATCTATCTGGGAGGGCCATGCCACAAACCGACGAGTCGGAACTGTATGAAGGCGTCAGTTTCGGTGTATCCTGCCGGCAGGGAACGGAATGCTGAAAAATGGCCAACCTGAATGTCGGCTTCATCCTGACAAAGCGCTTCACGCTCTGCGCATTCGCGACCTTCGTCGACGTGCTGCGGCTCGCGGCCGACGAGGGCGACCGGTCGCGGCCGATCCTCTGCGGATGGCGGGTACTTTCCCCGACAATGGAGCCGATCGCGTCGAGCTGTGGCGTCGCCGTCCAGCCCGACGAACGACTGGGCGATCCGACTCGCTTCGACTATGTCGTCGTCGTCGGGGGACTGGTCGACGAGATCGAGAACCTGCACTCCGACGCCGTGCGCTTTCTTGACCGAGCCGCGGCCGCCGGCGTGCCGCTGGTGGGGGTCTGCACCGGCACGTTCGTCTTGCACCGTGCCGGCCTCATGCAAGGCTATCGCGCCTGCGTCAGCTGGTTCCACCGCGATGATTTCCTCGATCGGTTCGAGGGCCTGGAGCCGGTCTCCGATCGGATCTTCGTCGTCGACCGCGACCGTCTGACTTGCTCCGGTGGCGTGAGCTCGGCGCATCTCGCCGCCTACATCGTCGAGCGCCACCTCGGTCGAGCGCGGGCGGCGAAGAGCCTGCACATCATGATCATCGACGAAGCCTTGGCGGGCGAGCGGCCGCAGCCTGGCATGCCGCTGGCGCTCGCCACCGACAATCCCCTGGTCAGGAAGGCGCTCCTCGCCATGCAACAGTCGATCGACGCACCATTGTCGATCGGTCGGATCGTCTCAACGCTCGGCGTCAGCCGGCGCAAGCTGGAGCGGCGTTTCCGGGAGGCGCTTGGCATGACACCGTCCGAGGCGGACCGGCTGATCCGCATCGAGCAGGCGAAGCATCTGCTGCGTACCACCGATCGTTCCGCCACGCGCATCGCCGCGGACACTGGTTTCTGTGACCTTCCGCATCTGATCAAGGTGTTTCGGTCCGCCGAGGGGACGACTCCCGAGGCATTCCGTCTTCGATCGACCAGCGTCAGGTGAAAAAGAAGGCGGCCGTCATCGCCAGCCCGATGACCACGATGCCTGCGCGGAGCCAGACGTCGGGCAGACGCCTGGCAAAGCGGGCACCGAGCAAGCCTCCCGCTGTCGCAGAGGCGGCGAGCAGGAGCGCGTTGTCCCAGGCGACGAGGCCGGCGAGCGCGAGGGTCAGGGCCGACGCGGTCGAGAGCAACGCGGAAAGCAGGTTCTTCAGCCCGTTCATCGCGTGGAGGTCGGTGAAGCCCATGACACTGAACGCCGCGAGCAGCAGGATCCCGAGCCCGCCATTGAAGTAGCCACCGTAGATCGAGGCGGCGATGACGATCGCAGCGGAGGTCACGCGCCCGAAGCCGTCGGCGGCCAGGTGCGGAAGCAGACGTGGCGCGAACGCGAATAGGAGCGTGGCCGCGAGCAGCAGCCACGGGACGATGGCTTCGAAGGCCTCCTCGGGGGTGACCGTGAGCAGGAGGGCGCCCGCGAGGCCGCCCGCGACGGAGAGCGCCAGCATCGCGCGGAGGGAAAGGGCACCTTCGGCGCGCAGCGCGTCCCTGAACCCCCATGCGCTGCCCATGTAGCCGGGCAACGCGGTCACCGTCGCGGTAGCATTCGCCATCACCGGCGGCACGCCGACCCAGACAAGCGCGGGGAACGTGAGGAACGTGCCGCCGCCGGCAACGGCATTGAGCGCACCCGCGGCAAAGCCGGCCAGGCAGAGGACGAGAATCGGGACCACGACGAAACAGCCTTTCCTGCATGGACAAGGCCGCTTCTCCCAGCTATCGCCATTGGTCTGCAAATTGGTCTGCCGACGATGGACTGCCTCGACGCGTACCGGCGGCTCTCAGCGCTCATCGAGACGGAGATACCGCACCGGGGGGACCGGCTTCCGGCCGAGCGTGCGTTGGCGCGACGGATCGGATGCAGCCGCGAGACCCTGCGGACCGCACTTCTGCGCCTCGAGGCAGAGGGGTCGATCTGGCGGCATGTCGGACAAGGCACGTTTCGCGGCCCGCGGCCCGCTGGAGCGCCCCTGCGAGAAACCTTGCTCGTCGCCGTCACCGGGCCTGCCGACCTCATGGAGGCCCGTCTGCTCATCGAACCCCCGGTGGCCCGGACGGCGGCGGCCAAGGCCCGTCAGAGCGATCTCGGGCATCTGCGGCGGCGCGTCGAAGCGGGACGTCGGGCGCGCGATTTCGCTACCTGCGAGGCTGCCGACAGCGCCTTTCATCGCACCATCGCCGAAACGGCAGGCAATCCCGTGCTGCTCGGCGTCCTCGTCTATCTCGCCGATGCCCGGCGCCGGGCGCCCTGGCAGCACGAATGGGACCGGACCTATCGCAGGATCGGAGTCGAGGAGTTCCGCAAGCGGCACAGTGACCAGCATGCAGCTATTGTCGCAGCGATCGAGGCAGGCGACGGCGAGGCGGCGGAGCGGGAGATGCGCGCCCATCTGGAGACGATCTGGGCCGCGATGGCCGCGGCCGGGTGAGGCCGCGGCGTGGGACGTCCGAGTCGGACGTCAGTCCTCCAGTGGCTTGCCGGCGGTTTCGCGCGCGAGGAGCATGGCGATGAGCGCGACGGCGGCGGCGGCAACGAGATACCACGCCGGCGCTAGCTTGCTGCCGGTCAGGCCGATCAGCCACGTCGCGACGAAGGGTGCCGTGCCGCCGAAGAGCGCGTTGGCGGCGTTGAAGCTGAACGCAAAGCCGGAGTAACGCACCTTGGTCGGGAAGATCTCCGACAGGAAGCAGGGCAGCGTCCCGTCGTTGACGGTCAGGAGCGCGCCGAAGGCCACCTGGACCAGCACGATCGTCACGAACGAGGCGCCGTCGAGCAGGCTGAACAGCGGCACCGTCAGGACCATGAACAGGATCGAGGCGGCGATGAGCGCGGTCTTGCGCCCGAAGCGGTCCGAGAGCTGCCCCATCAGGAAGATGAGGAAGATATAGGCGAAGAGCGAGATGCTGGTCGCGACGAACGACTCGGTCTGCCCCATGCCCATCTCGGTGATGAGGTAGGTCGGCATGTAGCTGAGGATCAGGTAGAAGCCGACCGCGTTCAAACAGGTGACGCCGAAGGCGATGGCGATCTGCCGGCGGTAGGTGGTGAAGAGCTCGCGCACCGGGGTCGCCTCGACGTGGTGGGTCTCTTCGAGCTCGCGGAACTTCGGGGTGTCCTCGAGCTTCAGCCGGATGTAGAGCCCGACGAGGCCGAGCGGCAGGGCGAGCAGGAACGGCAGCCGCCAGCCGAACGACTGCATCTCCGCGTCGCTCAGCAGGCTGAACAGCGCCACCGACATGAGCGAGCCAGCGAGGAGCCCCGCGGCGGTGCTCGCCGGCACCATGCTGGTGTAGAAGCCGCGCTTCGCGGCCGGAGAGTACTCGGCGATGAACGAGGTGGCCCCGGCATACTCTCCCGAGGCGGAAAAGCCCTGCACCATGCGCACGACGAGCAGGAGGATCGGCGCCGCGATGCCGATCTGCCCATAGGACGGCAACAGCGCGATGGCGGTGGTGGCGCCCGACATGATCAGGATCGACCAGGAGAGCGCGGTCCGCCGGCCGATCTTGTCGCCGATGCTGCCCCAGACGATCCCGCCGATCGGACGGATCACGAACGAGATGGCGAAGACCGCGAAGGTCGCGAGCAACGCCGCCGATGGCGCGATCTCGGGAAAGAAGGCATGGGCGATGACAGTGGCGAAGTAGCCGTAGGAGGCATAGTCGAACCATTCGACGAAGTTGCCGATGAAACTGGCGCCGAGAACCTTGCGGAGCACGTCCGGCGGGACTTCGACGTCATGCGAGGCACCGCCCGCTGACGCGGCAGCTGCCGCGGCGGTTGCATAGGACATGTTTCACTCCCGATTTATATCTTGTTCGGCCGATCGGCCGATCGGCAACACCCCTCCTGCCGACCCGCGCCTGGCGGGTCGGGGCGAAAGTGCGGGGGCGAGGAA
Organism: Paracoccaceae bacterium; assembly: GCA_039808205.1. Classification (GTDB taxonomy): domain Bacteria; phylum Pseudomonadota; class Alphaproteobacteria; order Rhodobacterales; family Rhodobacteraceae; genus Amaricoccus. The sequence goes on from JBDHSS010000068.1 coordinate 11,591, forward strand.
ATCCGCCCGGCGGTCCGGAGAATGTCCGGACCAGTTTACTTCACGATCAGATGCTCGGGCCCGTAGGGGAAGCCGGTGATGTTCTTGTTGCCGTCCTCGGTGACGACGAGGATATCGTGCTCACGGTAGCCGCCGGCGCCCGCCATGCCCTCGGGGATGGTGATCATCGGCTCCATCGAGACGACCATCCCGGGCTCGAGCACCGTCTCGCAGTCCTCGCGGAGCTCGAGGCCCGCCTCGCGGCCGTAGTAGTGGCAGAGCACGCCGAACGAGTGGCCGTAGCCGAAGCTGCGATACTGGAGCAGGTTCTTCTCGGCGTACATCGCATTCAGCTCCTTCGCGATGTCGGAGCACTTGTTGCCGGGAACGAGCAGCTCCTTGCCGCGGTCGTGGACGGCGCAGTTGACCTCCCAGAGCCGGATGTGCTCGTCGGTCGCGCTCTCGGCGAAGAGCGTGCGCTCGAGCGCGACGTA
>JBDHSS010000069.1:0-11956 GCA_039808205.1 Paracoccaceae bacterium
AGGAGGCCGGCGATGCCGTCGTGCAGCCCCGCGCCGTCGACGGGGTCGGCGTTGAGGTTGCCGAGGATCACGAAGTCTCCTTCCGGCGCCGTCGCCGGACGGCCGGCGTCGTCGGGAAAGGCGGCGCCGCCGAGCCACCTCGTCCAGAACGCGATCTCGTCGTGATTGCGCCGGCCGTTGAACCCCTCGGGGCCGTCGAAGAGCGGCGGCGTCGGGCTCGAGGCGAGAAGATCGAGCCGCTTGCCGTCCGGCAGGCGCACGGGCACGTCCCAGTGCGAGCGCGACGACAGCCGCAGCGACGCCCGCGTGGCCCCGTCGGGAAACGGCGTTCCGTCCGCCCGTACCGGCAAGAGCGCGCCGGGCAGCGCGCTCCATGGCAGGAGCCGGAAGGTGCGCGCGGCGTCGTCCTCGACCGGCAGGCGCGACAGGAGCGCCATTCCGCCGTTGCCGGGGAAGCGCCCCCAGCCCCAGCCGTCGGCCCAGCCGGCGCGCCGGCCGTCGCCGTCGATATCGAGGTTCGCCGCCTCGCCGGCATTCACCGCGGCTCGGAAGCGATGCGGGTAGTCGATGCCGTTCTTGCCCTCGCCGAAAAGGCCGGCGAGCGCCGCCAGCGCCATGCCGCGATGGTCGTCGTCGATGCCGGTTAGGAGCAGCACGTCCGGGCGCACCGCCTGCACCACCTCGGCAATCGCGGCGAGCTGCGGCGACGGCGGGCGCGTCAGGTCGGCGAGCAGCATGCCGGCGCCATCGCGCGCCAGCCCGACGTCCCAGGTGGCGACGCGGAGCGTTCCGGCCGAAGCCGGCGCGGCGAGGAGGGCGGAGAGGAGGAGGGTGCGCAGCATGGCGGCACCCTCGGCGCTCGGGATTGATGGCGGGTTAAGGCGACGGCCGCCCGCGCCCTTCAGCCGGCCTTGAGCCAAGGGGCAGTGCTCGCGAGCTTCGCCTCGAAGGCATCGATCGCGTCCACCTTCTCCAGCGTCAGGCCGATGTCGTCGAGGCCGTTCACCAGGCAATGCTTGCGGAACGGGTCGACCTCGAAATGCAGCGAGCCGCCGTCCGGCCCGGTGATGACCTGGTTCTCGAGGTCAACGGTGACGACGGCGTTGGCGCCGCGCCCGGCGTCGTCCATGAGCAGGTCCACCTGCTCCTGCGGCAGCGCGATCGGCAGGATGCCGTTCTTGAAGCAGTTGTTGAAGAAGATGTCGGCAAAGCTCGGCGCGATCACGCAGCGGATGCCGAAATCGAGCAGCGCCCAGGGCGCGTGCTCGCGCGAGGAGCCGCAGCCGAAGTTCTCGCCGGCGACGAGGATCGTCGCGTTGCGGTAGGCCGGCTTGTTGAGCACGAAGTCCGGGTTCTCGTTGCCGTCGGCGTCGTAGCGCATCTCGTCGAAGAGGTTCTTGCCGAGGCCCGAGCGCTGGATCGTCTTCAGGAACTGCTTCGGGATGATCATGTCGGTGTCGACATTGATCTGCGGCAGCGGCGCCGCCACGCCGGTCAGCTTGGTGAACTTGTCCATCGCCGTTCCTCCCCCGCGCCTCGCGCCTGCGCTCGCGTCTGCCACGCCGCGGCACCCAAGGCAAGCCGCCAACAGGCAGCGCCGGCCGGCGCCGATCGCGCGGGAGTGAAGGAACACTCGCGTGAGGCACGCAATCGCGACTTGACGACTGAACCGTTCGGTTTACCATCAAGGCACGAACTGAACGGTTCAGTCCGACAGTAGATGAGGGGAGATCCTCCGATGAAAGCGTCGTTCCAGACGGCCGCCGCTGTCGCCCTCGTGGCAGTCACCCTCGCGCCGGCCGCCTTCGCCCAGCAGGCCAGCCGCGCCGGCCAGACCCCGTACCCTGCCAACGGCACGCATGCGTGCACCCAGCTCGAGAGCGCCATCGGCCTGCGCGGCGACGAATGCGGCAAGTACACGCTGAGCGAGCTCGCCAAGATGAAGATCGCGCACGACAACACCTGACAGGGGCCAGCGCGGCTCCCGGCGCAGCCTGCCCGCCGCGCGCCAGCGACCGAAGCGGGGCCTTCTGGCCCCGCGTGCCCCGCCCGACGAGTGAACGCCTGCATTCGCCGGAGTGCGAACAGCTTGTCACGCGCCAAATCCGTCAGGCGGTTGCGTCCGGCGAAGACGGCCGCAGCGCCCGTCTTGAACCGGAACCGCCCGAACGGTACTGTTCCATCCATCCGCCGGCCGGTCCTCGGCGGCGTCGTCGGGAGGTGCGATTGGGCGAGGTCCAGGCCGACCGCCGTGGTCCGAAGTGGGACCAGCTGATCGAGGGGGCGAGCCGGATCTTTCTCGAGCATGGCTACGAGGGCGCCAGCGTCGACGAGATCGCGCGCGCGGCCGGCACCTCCAAGGCGACGCTCTACAGCTACTTTCCCGACAAGCGCCAGCTCTTCGAGGCCGTGGTTCAGGCGCAGTGCAGCCGCCAGAGCCTGGTGATCTGCGAGGCCGCGCACGACGAGCCGATCGAGGAGACGCTGCGCGGCATGGCGCGGTCGTTCGCGGGCTTCCTGTTCTCGCCCGGCGCGCAGGAGATGTTCCGGGTCTGCATCGCCGAATCGCGGCGCTTCCCCGAGGTCGGCGCCGCCTTCTACGCGAGCGGCCCGGCGGTAGCGCGATCGCGGCTCCAGGCGTTCTTCGAGGTTGCCGCCGCGCGCGGCGAGCTCGCGGTCGACGACCCCGAGATCGCCGCCGACCAGTTCGCGGCACTCTGCAAGACCGGCGGGTTCCTGCGGATGCTCCTCGGCGGCCAGCCGGTCCCCGAGGAGGAGACTGCCCGAATCGCCGACGAGGCGGTGCGGACCTTCCTCGCCCGCTATCGCGCGCGAACGCCGGTCGCGGCCGGCTAGCCCGGCGTCGCCAAGGCGGCGAGGTAGCGCGCAAGGGCGTCGGCGAGCTGGGCGCGGTCGACGCCGGCGGCGGCGATCCAGGCGTCCGGCGCATCGGCGACCAGCGCGGCCACGTCGATCCGCGGCAAGCTCAGGGGCACCGGCCCCCGGGCCGCGAGGAGGTGCCCCGGCGGCAGCGCGCGCGACGGCGGGCGCGAGGTCTCGAGTGCGCGGCTGAGATAGAGGCAGGCGTCGAGGTCGATCGCCCAGAGCCGGCCCGCCGCTTCCAGGAGGTTGGGGTTCCGCGCCGTGCGGTCGACGTTCTGCAGCACGATGTCGGCGCGGGCGATCGCATCGAGCGCGACGGGATCGAACCGCCCGAGCTCGCCGGCGGCGACGGGCGTCGCGCCCTCGAGGAAATCGATGCCGAGGTTCCAGCCGGTGCTGCGCTGGAGCATGGCGTCGAACTCGTCGGTGCCGGCCATCCAGGGAAAGCCTGGCGGCAGCCAGACCGGCCGCGCCGCCGGCACCGGCGCGCCGACCGCCGTGGCGAGCCGCAGGCCGAGGTGCTCGACGAGAAGCCCGAACGGGCCGGGACCGGCGCCGGAGAACTTGAGGACGATACGGCTGCCGTCGCCGGTCTCGGCCAGCGCCGGGCTGGTGCTCGCCTGCGGCAACACCGCGAGCACCCGGGCGACGGTGCGCCCGGGAGGCGGGTCGGCGGTCAGGCGTGCTTGCCCTTGTGCGGCGCCCAGATCCGCTTGTTGGTGAACCAGAGCAGCACCGTCAGGCCGGCGAGGAACAGGACGGCGGTGAGCCCGGCCTCCTTGCGCGCCATCATCCGCGGCTCGGCTGCCCACATCAGGAACGCCGCGACGTCCTGGCTCATCTGCTCGACCGTCGCCGGCGTGCCGTCGGCATAGGTCACCTGGTCGTCGCTGAGCGGCGGCGGCATCGAGATCAGGCCGCCGGGAAAGATGTGGTTCTCGTAGAGGGTGACGCCGGCCACCTCCTGAGTCTCGCCGGTGAAGCCGTGCAGCAGCGAGGCGATGTATTCCGGCCCGCCGATGCCGTTCAGGAGCTGGTTGACGAGCAGCCCCGACGGCCCCTCGAAGCCATGGCGCGCCTTGGCCATCAGCGACAGATCCGGCGCGTTCGGGTCGGGCGAGTGCTGGAAGTGGTCGGACGGCGTCGCCGGCCGGTCCTCGCCGGTCTCGGCGTCGGTCACGGTGTGCTCGGCGGCATAGGCGCGCATCTGGTCCTCGGGCAGCGCCGGGCCGCCCTCCTCGGCGAGCTCGCGGTAGGGCACGAACTTGAGCCCGTGGCAGGCGGAGCAGACCTCGGTGTAGACCTGCAGCCCGCGCTGCAGCTGCGCCTGGTCGAAGCGCCCGAACGGCCCCTCGAAGGAGAAGCGGTAGTCGGTGACCGGCTGCGCCTCGCCGGCGGCAAAGGCCGCCCCCGCGAGGGTTCCCGTCGCCAGGGCGAGCGCGGCGAAGGCCGGCAGGATCGTCGTCTTCAGCATGTCGGTTCTCCCTCGCCCGCTCATTCCGCCGGCTTGCTGATGGCGGCGTTGGCCATGCCTTCCTCGCCGCGGCCGTAGTGGGCGATGAAGTCCTCCTCGATGGTCGCCGGCGGCGTCAGCGGCTTCTCGAGGATGCCGAGGAGCGGCAGGACGACGAGGAAGAAGACGAACCAGTAGAGCGTGCCGAGCTGGCTCATGATGACGAACGGCTGCTGCGGCGGCTGCGAGCCGCACCACATGAGCATGACGAAGTCGACGACGAGCAGCCAGAACCAAACCTTGAACATCGGCCGGTAGCGGCCCGAGCGCACGCGGCTGGTGTCGAGCCACGGCAGGATCAAGAGCACCGCGATCGAGCCGAACATCGTGAGCACGCCCGCGAGCTTCGAGTTGATCCACAGGATGTCGAAGGTGATCGCCCGGAGCATCGCGTAGAACGGCAGGAAGTACCACTCGGGCACGATGTGCGCCGGCGTCTTCAGCGCGTTCGCCTCGATGTAGTTGTCCGGGTGGCCGAGGAAGTTCGGCATGAAGCCGACGATCGCCGCGAAGATCGTCAGCACGAAGAGCAGCGCGAACAGATCCTTGATGACGAAGTACGGCCAGAACGGCAGCGTGTCGGCGTCGGCCTCCTTGCGCGAGGTGCGCCGCACCTCGACGCCGGTCGGGTTGTTGTTGCCGGTGGTGTGGAACGCCCAGATGTGGACGACGACGAGCGCGGCGATCACGAACGGCAGCAGATAGTGCAGCGAGAAGAAGCGGGTAAGCGTCGGGTTGTCGACCGCCGGCCCGCCGAGCAGCCAGGTCTGGATGTCGGTCCCGACGAGCGGCAGCGCCGAGAACAGGCCGGTGATGACCGTGGCGCCCCAGAACGACATCTGGCCCCACGGCAGCACGTAGCCCATGAAGGCGGTCGCCATCATCAGGAGGTAGATCAGCATGCCGATGATCCAGGTGATCTCCCGCGGCGCCTTGTAGGAGCCGTAGTAGATCCCGCGGAAGATGTGGGCGTAGACCGCGAGGAAGAACAGCGACGCCCCGTTCGCGTGGACGTAGCGCAGCGCCCAGCCCGCGTTCACGTCGCGCATGATGTGCTCGACCGAGGCGAAGGCGCCGGCGACGCTCGGGTTGTAGTGCATGACCAGCGTGACGCCGGTGGCGATCTGCAGCACCAGGCAGAACGCCAGCACGATGCCCCAGATCCACATCCAGTTGAGGTTCCGGGGCGTCGGGATCATCAGCGTGTTGTAGAGCAGGCCGATGATCGGCAGCCGGCTCTCGATCCACTTCTCGGCGCCGGTCTTCGGTTCGTAGTGATCGTGCGGAATGCCGCTCATCTTGCGCTCCCTCAGCCGAGCTGGATGACGGTGTCGGACACGAAGGACGCCACCGGGATGGGAAGGTTCTCCGGCGCAGGGCCTTTGCGGATTCGCCCGGAGGTGTCGTAGACCGAGCCGTGGCACGGGCAGAACCAGCCGTTGTATTCGCCGGCCTCGCCGATCGGCACGCAGCCGAGATGGGTGCAGACGCCGGTCATGAGAAGCCACTCGCCGCTGGCCTCCATGGCGCGATTCTCGTCGGTGGCCGGCGCGTCCGCGGGCTTGTTGGCGTTCCTCGCCAGCGGATCGGGCAGCGCGCTCACGTCGACGTCGCGTGCGGCGCTGATCTCCTCGGGGGTGCGGCGGCGGATGAAGACGGGCTTGCCGAGGAACTTGATGGTGAGCTGGCTGCCCTCCTCGACGGCGGAGACGTCGACCTGGACCGAGGCCAGCGCCTGCACGTCGGCGGAGGGGTTCATCTGGTTGATGAGCGGCCAGACCGCGGCCCCGGTGGCCACGGCGCCGGCGGCGCCGGTCGCCACGTAGAGGAAGTCCCTGCGGGTTGCGGACGGCGCACCCGCGCCGTGATCTTCTGCCTGGGCCACGTCTTTTTTCGCTCCTTGGCTGATCCCCGCCGGGGGGCGTCCCTCGTCATCCGCTCACGGCGAAGCGAGCGGTTTCCGTCGGGATTAATGCGTTCGACGCCGCGGGTCCAGCGGGTTTGATGTCGCGATGCGGTGTCGCGCCGGTCGCTAGCCCTCGTCGGCCGCGTCGGCATCGCCACCGGCCTCGCCGGTCGCCGCCGCGTTGTGGTCGATCGAGTCCTCGCCTTCGGGCGGCGGCATGGCGATGCGGCTCGACAGCCACTGGAAGACGCCGAGCGCGATCAGCGCGAACATCGCCGCCGCGAGGAGGAGTGCGGGATAGATCGATTTCGCCACGTCGGTCCGGCCGGTCACGAAGATCATCACCAGCGCCTCGAGCGAGGTGGCGATGACGATGATGGTGATGAACTTGGTCAGCGAGCGTCGCGCCTCGACCGCGGAGCGCAGCTCCTTCTGCCGCAGGATCTCCTCCTCGGCGATGAACTTGGCGGTCTCGATGATGGCGAAGCCGATGATGACGAGGCCGACGCTGTCGAGGACGCCGAGGATCTCGCCGCGGATGAGCGCGGTCGCCAGCTCCCAGACCGCGCCCCCGAGCAGCAGCAGCGCCAGGAGCACGAGGAAGGCGGTGGCAACCGCATAGTAGCCGACCGCCACGCGCGAGTAGAGCTTGTGCACGGCTTCTCCTCTGCTCGGGCGATCGCCGGGTCGCCGTTGCTCAAGACGCGCCGGCTGTCGCCCGAGTTCCCGAAACCTGGCAGGATCTGGCGCCCCCGACCGAAGCGAGGCCTTGCCTCGTGAGTCCGGGCCCGACAGGCGAACGCATGCGTTCGCCGGGCCGCTCGGTGGAGCGCGGGACGCGCGGAGCCGAAGGGTGCGGTGCGTCGCCGACGGTGCCAATCCGTCCGCGTCCGCCCCCGGCAGGGCGGATGCGGACGGATTTGTCCACGTCGTGCTGGAAAGCGACGGTCGCCGCCTCGTCACGCGGACCGCGCGCGCACCGCAACCGCTCCGCGGATTTGCACTCGCCCGCCCGAGCGCCTATCTCAAGGGCTGCACGCTCGGAGACGCTCATGACGCTGGCCGGCCGCATCGCCTGGGACGACACCATCCTGCCCTTCCAGCTCGACCGCGCCGACATCCGCGGCCGCGTCGGGCGGCTCGATTCGGTGCTCGAGACCATCCTCGGCCAGCACGACTATCCGCCCGCGGTGGCAGCGCTCGTCGCCGAAGCGACGCTCATCACCGCGCTGATCGGCCAGACCATCAAGCTGCGCTGGAAGCTCAGCCTGCAGATCCGCGGCGACGGTCCGGTGCGGCTGATCGCCACCGACTACTTCGGCCCGGCCGAGGACGGCGAGCCCGCGCGGATGCGCGCCTACGCGGGCTTCGACCCGGACGCGCTGCCCGACGCGGTGGAGGCGCCGTTCGAGCTGCTCGGCGACGGCGTCTTCGCGATCCTGATCGACCAGGGGCCGGGAACCGTGCCCTACCAGGGCATGACGCCGATCGCGGGGCGGTCGCTCGCCGACTGCACCGAGACCTACTTCGCCCAGTCCGAGCAGCTGCCGACGCGCTTCGCGCTGGCCATGGGCGAGGCGATCGAGCCCGGCGGCCGCGCGCGCTGGCGCGGCGGCGGCGTGCTGCTGCAGCACATGCCGAAGGCCTCGCCCTATGCCAAGCAGGCGGCCTCGGGCTTCGACGGGCTGCTCGCGGCCGAGGACATGCTCGACGGCACCGACGCCGACAACTGGCGGCGCGCGGTGATGCTGCTCGAGACGGTGGAGGCGACCGAGCTCATCGGCCCGCACGTCGGCGCGGAGCAGCTGCTGCTCAGGCTCTTCAACGACGAGGAGCCGCGGGTCTATTCGGCGCAGCCGGTGCGCTTCGGCTGCACCTGCAGCCCGGAGAAGGTGGTGCGCTCGCTCGCCATGTACCCCGCGAGCGAGATCGCCGGGATGACCACGCCCGAGGGCAAGGTCACCGCCGACTGCCAGTTCTGCGGCGCGCACTACGAGTTCGACCCGTCCGAGCTCGGCGTCCGCGGCGAGTAGCGGCTCAATCGACCGCCCCGGTCTTCGACAAGAGGATGGCGATCGGCCGCGTGCTGTCGAACTCCGAGAAGATGATGACGAGGATCGCCATCATCGGCACCGAAAGGATCGCGCCGGCGATGCCCCAGATCGACGTCCATGCGACCAGGCTGACCAGGATGACGAAAGGGCTGAGGTTGAGCGAGTTGCCCATCAGCCAGGGCTCGATGAAGTTGCCTAGCGCCACCTGCGGCACGCACATCGCGAGCACGAAGACGAAGACCGGCCAGATCTCGCCGAACTGCAGGAGCGCGAGCAGCGTGGGCAGCGTCACGCCGATGATGCCGCCGAGATAGGGGATGTAGTTGAAGAGTCCGATGAGCAGCGCCCAGAAGCCGGCGAACTCGATGCCGTAGAGCCGGAGGATCACGTAGCTCGCGACGCCGAGCGTCAGGTTCACCAGCGTCTTCATCACCAGGTAGGTGCCGATCCGGCTGTTGACGTCGCGGATCACCTGCTGGATCTGCGCCACGTGCGCCGGCTCGTCGGAGAGGCGCGCGATCTTGATGGCGAAGGCCTGCTGCTCGGAGAGGATAAAGCCCGCGTAGACCAGCACGACGGCAAAGGTGCCGACGATCGAGGCGACTGACGCCGCCGAGGCCAGGATCAGCCGCTGCAGGTTGACGTGGCCGAGCACGTCGCGGCGCAACGTCTGCCAGCTCGGCTCGTCGTCGAGGCCGAGCTGCACCGCGCCGCGCTGGATCAACCCGAGCAGCTGCTCCTGGTAGCGCGGCACCCCGGCGGCGACCGCGCCGACGTTCGAGACGATGAGCCAGACGATGAGCGCGAGGATCGCCAGCGCCACGACGACGGCGAGCCCGTAGCGCGCGGCACCGGGCAGGCCGCGCAGACCCGGGGTGCGGCCGATGAGCTCCGCGAGGCCGAGCACCACGTAGGCGACGACGACGCTCGCCACCACCGGCAGGATGATCGGCCGGGCGATCAGCAGGATCCAGCCGAGCATCAGCGCGAGGCCGACGCCGTAGAATAGCCGTGGCAAGCTGTCGCGCATCGGACCTCCGGCGTCGCGGGAGGGCGGATGGAACCCGATCGCGCCGGCGAGGTCCAGAGACAGGGGTGCCGCAGTCGGGAGAAAAGCGGTGGGGGCGATTGCTTTGTGCGTCATGCTCCCGGACGAGCCGGCGGTCCAAGCCGGAGCACGACACCGCGCGACTCTCGCCGTGCCGATGCGACGGTGCCGTTGCCGACGGATTTGGCGTGGACAAATCCGTCCGCATCCGACCCACGGAGGGCGGATGCGCCGCGGCGCATCCGCCGGGTCGGACCCGGCCGGATTGGCACTGTCGGCGCCACGTCACCCCCCTTCGTCTCCGCGCGTCCCGCGCTCCGACGAACGGCCCGGCGAACGCATGCGTTCGCCTGTCGGGCCGGGACTCCCGGGGCCCAGGGGCCCCGTTTCGGTCGGGGTGTCAGGTCGGGGTCGTGGTGCGCTGCCCTATCAGTGCCCCACCTCAGCTCACCTCAGTACCCGCCGACGATCGGCAGGATCTCCCCGGTGATGTAGCTCGAGCACTGCGGCGAGGCGAGGAACACGTAGGCTGGCGCGATCTCCTCCGGCTGCGCCGGGCGCTTCATCGGGGTCTTCTCGCCGAAATGCGCCACCTTCTGCGCTTCCTTGTCGGTCGGGTTGAGCGGCGACCACACCGGCCCCGGCGCCACCGCGTTCACCCGGATGCCGCGCGGGATCAGGTTGCCGGAGAGGGCGCGGGTGAAGGCGTGGATGCCGCCCTTGGTCATCGAGTAGTCGACGAGATCCTTCGAGCCGTCGATGCCGGTGACTGAGCCCGTGTTGATGATCGCCGACCCCGGCTTCATCTTCGCCGTTGCCGCCTGCGCCATGTAGAAATAGCCGTAGAGGTTGGTCTTCAGCGTCTCGTCGAAATGCTCGGGGCTGAGGTCGAGGAAGTCCTTGGTGTGCACCTGGAAGGCCGCGTTGTTGACCAGCACGTCGATGCTCCCGAGCTCCTCCACCGTGCGCGCCACCGCCTGCCGGCAGAAGTCGCGCTCCGCGACGTTGCCGCGCAGAAGGATGGCGCGGCGGCCCTCGGCCTCGACCGCCGCCTTGGTTTTTTCGGCGTCGCGGTCCTCGCAGAGATAGGCGATCGCCACGTCCGCACCCTCGCGGGCGAAGAGCACGGCCACGGCGCGGCCGATGCCGGAATCGGCGCCCGTGATGAGCGCGACCTTGCCGGCGAGCTTGCCCGACCCCTGCCAGAACGGCGCGTCGTACATCGGTGCGGGCTCGAGCTTCGCCTCGCTGCCGGGCTTGGGCTGGTGCTGCTCGGGGAAGGGCGGCACGGGATAGGCGCGGGCGCCGGCCTGCATCGCGCCCTTGGCCTCGGGCTGCGGCGCCTGGTCGTCGCGGGCGACCTCCTTCTGGACGTCGCGCTGCGCCTCGGCGACGCTCGCCGGCGTGCGGGTGTCGGTGGAAGCCATGTCGTCCTCCTTGGGTTTGGGGTGAAACTCGCCCGCCCGTCGCGCCGTTCCCGGCAAATCGCGCTTGCCTTGGCCCGGCCCCGCGCTTCTAGCGTTGGTCGGGATCGGGGGAAGGAGGCGCGATGCCGGCGATCGCGGTCATCGACATCGGCAAGACCAACGCCAAGCTCGCGCTCATCGACCGCGCGACCGGCGCGACACTCGACTGGGTGGCGCGGCCGAGCGGCGCGCTGGCGGGCCCCCCCTATCGCCACCTCGACACCGAAGGGACGTGGGCCTTCCTGCTCGCGAGCCTGCGCGCGCAGGCGCGGCGCCACGACGTCGCCGGGATCGCCGTCACCGCGCACGGCGCGACTGCGGCGCTCCTCGGCACGGAGGGGTTGGCGCTGCCGGTGCTCGACTACGAGGACGCGGGCCCTGACGCGCTCGCCGCCGGCTACGACCGCGCTCGCCCGCACTTCGCCGAGACGCTGTCGCCGCGGCTGCCGGCGGGGCTGAACCTCGGCGCGCAGCTCTGGTGGCAGGCGCGCGCGTTCCCGCAGGCGTTCGGGCAGGTCCGCGCGGTGCTGACCTGGCCGCAATACTGGTCCTGGCGCCTGACCGGCGTTGCCGCGAGCGAGGTCACCTCGCTCGGCTGCCACACCGACCTCTGGGCACCGCTCGCCGGGCGCTTCTCGTCGCTGGCCGTCGCCGAGGGCTGGGACCGGCTGTTCCCGCCGCTCCGCCCGGCGGCAAGCGTGCTCGGCCCGATCCTGCCGGCGGTCGCCGCCGCCACCGGGCTCGATCCGGCGACGCCGGTCGCCTGCGGCATCCACGATTCGAATGCGAGCCTCCTGCCGTGGCTCGACGCCGTCGAGCCGCCGTTCACGGTGATCTCGTCCGGCACCTGGACCGTGGTGATGACGGTAGGCGGCGATCTCGCGCGCCTCGACCCCGCGCGCGACTCGCTCGCCAACGTCGACGCGCTCGGCCGCCCGGTGGCGGCGGCCCGCTTCATGGCCGGGCGCGAGCACGAGCTCCTGGTGCCCGACGGCGGCACCGCGACGCTCGCGGGTGCCGCAGAGGTGCTTGCGGCCGGCGTCCTCGCCGTGCCGCCGTTCGTGCCGGGCGTCGGGCCGTTCGGCC
>JBDHSS010000070.1:0-11938 GCA_039808205.1 Paracoccaceae bacterium
CGGCGCCGCAGGCCGAGGCGAGCGCACCCGAGGCACCGCAGCCCGAGCCCGTCACCCAGGCCGAGTGACGCCTCCGCCCTCGCCGGTGTCCCACGCGGCGAGGGCCACCACCGACGGCGCTGCCTATCCGCCCGTCCCCTCGCGCGCCGCGACCAGCCGCGCCAGCCGGCAGAACCCATCGAGCGGCACCTGCTCGGCGCGCTCGGTCGCTGGAATCCCCGCCTCGGCGAGCAGCGCCTCGGCGTCGCCGAGCGGGCGCAGGCTGGCGCGGAGCATCTTGCGCCGCTGGCCGAAGGCGAGCGCCACCACCCGTGACAGCACGGCGGCATCGGCCGGGAAGCGCGGCGCCTCCAGCCGGTCGAGGTGCACCACCGCGCTCGTGACCTTCGGCGGCGGGGTGAAGGCGCGCGGCGGGATGTCGAAGGCAATCCGCGGCGTGGTGCGCCACTGCGCGAGGATCGACAGCCGCCCGTAGGCCTTGGAGCCGGGTGCCGCGACGATGCGCTCGGCGACCTCCTTCTGGAACATCAGCGTCATGCTCACCCAGAATGGCGGCCAGGCGGGCGGCGTCAGCCAGCGCACCAGAAGCTCGGTGCCGACGTTGTAGGGCAGGTTGGCGGCGATCCGCACCGGCGGCGTCAGGTAGGGCAGGGGGTCGAGCGCCAGCGCGTCGCCCTCGAGCACGGTCAGCCGCTCAGAGTAGGCCGCGGCGATCTCGGCGAGTGCGGGCAGGCAGCGCGCGTCGCGCTCGATCGCCACCACGTGCCGCGCGCCCTCGGCGAGGAGCGCCCGCGTCAGCCCGCCCGGCCCCGGCCCGATCTCGAGCACGTCGCAGGCGGCGAGGACGCCGACGCGCCGCGCGATGCGCCCGGTCAGGTTGAGGTCGAGCAGGAAGTTCTGCCCGAGCGCCTTTCTCGCCGACAGCCCGTGCGCGGCAATCACCTCGCGCAAGGGCGGCAGCCCGTCGAGAGCGCTCACCGCGCCCGCGTCCGCGTCGCCGCCATCGCCCGCGCGAGCTCCAGCGCCGCGATCAGGCTCGCGGGATTGGCGGTGCCGGTGCCGGCAAGGTCGTAGGCGGTGCCGTGGTCGGGCGAGGTGCGCACGAAGTCGAGGCCGAGCGTCACGTTCACGCCGCCATCGAAGTCGATGGTCTTGATCGGGATCAGCGCCTGGTCGTGGTACATGCAGACCGCGGCGTCGTAGCGCGCCCGCGCGGCGGGGTGGAAGAGCGTGTCGGCCGAATGCGGGCCGCTGAGCGCCATGCCCTCGGCGCGCAGCCGCTCGAGCACCGGGACGATCACCGCCGCCTCCTCGGTGCCCATCGCGCCGCCCTCGCCGGCATGCGGGTTGAGTCCGGCGACGGCGATGCGCGGGGCCGACAGGCCGAAGTCGGCGACGAGCCCGGCGTGGGTCACGCGCAGCGTCGCCTCGAGCAGCTCGGGCGTCAGCGCCGCCGGCACCTCGGCGAGCGGCATGTGGATCGTCACCGGCACCACCTTGAGCGCCGGTGCGGCCAGCATCATCACCGGCAGCGCGGCGCCGGAAAGGTGGGCGAGAAACTCCGTGTGGCCGGGAAACGCGAAGCCCGCGCCGTCCTTCAGCGCCTTCTTGTGGATCGGGTTGGTGCAGAGCGCCGCCGCCCGGCCGCCGCGCACCAACTCGACGCCGCGGGCGATGATCGCGACGATCGCGGCGGCATTCGCCGGATCCGGCCGCCCCGGCACCGCCGGCCGCGGCAGCGGGTGCGCGAGCACCGGCAGCCCGTCCCGCGCCGCCGCGCCCGCGGCCTCGGGCGCGTCGATCGCGCGCACCGGCACCGCCATCCGCGCGCCGAGCGCGGTCATGTGCGCGACGTCGCCGATCAGGAAGAACGGCAGCCGCCGCCCGAGCGCGGCCCACGCCTTGAGCGCAATCTCGCCGCCGATCCCGGACGGATCGCCGAGCGTCAGCGCGACCGGCAGGGTCATTTCTGCACGATGAGCGCGTCGCCGAGCAGCTCCTGCAGATAGCCCTGGCCGAAGCTGTTGATCCGCTCGCTGAAGAGCTGCTGGCGCAACGCCTCGCGGGCCGCGCTCACGTCCTCGGGCAGTTTCTCCGGCGGCGCCTGCTTGATCGACAGGAGCTTGACGAGCGCGAGGCCGCCCGAGATCGGCATCGGCCGCGTGACCTGGCCGGGCCGGAGCAGCAGCACTTGGGTGCGGAAGTCCGGCGGCAGCTGGGTCGCGGGCACCGGCGGCAGCGCGCCGCCCTGCTCGGCGGTCGAGCTGCGGCTGTACTCGCGCGCCAGCGCGGCGAAGTCGGCGCCCTTGGCGAGCCGGGAATAGAGCTGGTCGGCGAGCGCGGTCGTCTCCGCCTCACCGCGCTCGGCATAGGGCAGTGCCAGCTCGGCCAGGTAGAGCATCTCGCGCGGCTGGCGCGCGCGCAGCGCCATCGCCGCGTCGAGGTCGGTCTCCGACGGCATCGAGCGCGCGCGGAAGCGGCTCGCGATCACCTCGCGCCAGAGGAGGCCCGATTCGACGAAGTCGTTCATCGTCTGCTGGTCGATGGCACGAACCCGCAGCACCTCCTTCACGTCATCGACGGTCAGGCCGCGGCCGGTCGCCCATTGCTCGATGCCGGTCTGGATCGCGCCCTCGGGCAGGGTGATCTCCATCTCCTTGGCCGCCTGCACCTTCACCCGGTCCTCGGTCAGCTGCTGCACGGCGAGCTTGCGCAGGTCGCCGGTGGCGCCGAGCGCCTCGAGCAGCTTCACCCGCTGCTCGATGTCGTACTGGGTGACCACGCTCGCGTTCACCGTGAAGGCGGGGGCGTAGGGGTTGGCCGCGATCGCCGGCGCCACCGGGGCGAGCGCGCTCGCGAGGGCCGCGATCGCGAGGGCTGCGAGAGCCATGCGCATCCGTCTCTCCTTCCGGCGGTCAGGTCCCGCGCATGCAGACCCGCGCCGGCCACTTGGTTTCGCCCGATTCCCCGAGGCCCGCGAGCTTGAGGCCGAAAGACACCGAGGTCGAGGGCGGCAGGTTATCGGAGTACGTATAGCGACGCGAGATCGCAAGGTCGAACTCGGCGCACTCGTTGCCGTAGCTGATGCCGGCACCGGCGCGCAGGTTCGAGCCCGACACCGCGTCGTAGCGCCAGAGCCCGCGCATCTCCCAGTTGGGCAGGAAGCGATAGCGCGCGTCGAGCGCGATCTCGCTCGTCTCGGGCTGGTTGCCGAGCACCGGGTCGCTCTCGTCCTCGGCGAGGTAGACATAGGCCGCCCGCACCGCGCCGCGCGCGCCGTCGTAGGCGAGGGCGAACTCGTTCCTGCGGAAGTCGAAGCCGTCGCCGAAGAGCGCGCGGTTGACGAGCGTCAGGCCCCAGTCGAAGTCGAGCGAGATCGCGGCGACATAGTCCGACCAGCGCCCGCCGAGGCCGGTGCCTTCGGTGAACTGGTCATCGGGGCTCTCGCGCACCACGCGCCCGAGCGTGATCCCCGTCGACCAGCCGTCGGGATCCTGCCGCGTGTAGCTCACGCCGAGGTTGGCGCGCAACCCGAGCTCGAGCCGGTCCTCGCCGGGGAAGCGATTGAGCGAATAGAGGTTGGTGTCGTCGAACTCCGGTAGCAGGCTGTCCTCGTTTGGCACGTTCTCGTCGCCGAAGGCGTGCGAATAGATCACCTGCACCACCGGCTCGACCACGTGCTGCGCCGCGGCGGTCGCGCTCATCCATGGCCAGCGCAGTTGAAGCGAGGCGGTCGGCACCGTGCGGCCGGTGTCGGTCTCGTCGATGCCGCCGGGATTCTGCCAGGCGTGATAATAGTCGAAGTCGGCGACGGCGATCCCCTCGGCGAGGATGCCGTGCGGCAGCACGCCGTCGCGGGTCCAGTCGACCGAGCCGCCGGCGCGCAGCATGTTCTGGCCCGACTCGCGCAGGATGCCGAGCGACTGCGCGTCGACCCCGAGCGTGCCGCCGCCGACCTCGGGCGTGTCGAAGAGCCGCCGGTAGCTGAACTCGGGCAGCGCGAAGGGGATCGTCGTCTGGTCGTCCTGCGAGCCCGCGAGCGCCTGGAACGCGACGGTGCCGAGCGAGACGTACTCGTCGGGGCGGCTGCGGTGGATTGCGGCGGTGCTGGTCAGCCGGTCGGCGTCGGAATAGTCGAACTGCCCGAGAAAGCTCTCGTCGCTCGCATAGTTGATGTCGAAGTCGGCGATGAAGTCGTGGCCGAGGTTGAACGCGCCCAGCGCCGAGACAGCACCCCGCGGTCCGTCCTCCGCGTCGTCGAGCCCGTCGTCGAAGGCAATCGCGCCCGAGAGGTCGAAGCCGCCGCTGGCGAAGCGCCGGCGGTACTGCCCTTCCAGGATGCGTGCGCCGCCGGTGGTCAGGAACGGCGTCAGCGTGACGTCGGCGCTCGGCCCCAGCACGCGGTAGTAGGGCAGCTTGAAGCCGAAGCCGTAGATCTGCGACTGGTGGAACGAGGGCAGCAGCACGCCCGAGGCGCGGCTCACGCCGGGCTCGGGGATGCTCGCCCGCGGCAGCCAGCCGATCGGAATGCCGAAGAGCTGGAAACGCGCATCCTCGAAGTAGATGCGTTGCGCCGCCTCGTCGCGCGTCACGCGCGCGGCGCGGATCGCCCAGGTCGGCGTCGGGTTCTCGGCGCAGATGGTGCAGGAGCTCGCGACCGTGCGGTAGAGCGTCGCGTATTGGCTGTTCCTCCGGATCTCGGCCGCGGCGAGCTGCATCCGCCCGGCGATGAGCAGCCGCGCGCTCTCGATGAGTCCGGTCTCGAGGTCGGGCGTCAGCGCGGCGCTGTCGGCGAGGACGACGCCCCCCGCGGGGTCGGTCAGCACGATCGGCCCCTCGGCGCTGATCCGGTTCGCACCTTCGTCGTAGACAATGCGCGACGCGCGCAGCACCCGGCCGCGATAGAGCACCTCGACGTTGCCGCTCGCGGTCAGCACGCGGCTCTCCCGGTCGAAGCTGACCTCGTCGGCGACGAGGCTCGCCGTGGCGTCGTCGGCCGCCGCGGTGACCTCCTGCGCCCGGGTCGGCACATCGGCGAGCGCCCCCGCGGCGAGCGCGAGCGCGAGGAGACGGAGAACGCTGCGGCGCGCCATCCTCAGCCGTCCTCAAGGTGCAGGAGCAGGCTCACCGCGAGCAGGATCGCGGCGATGGGCGGGCTCCAGGCGGCGACGAGGATCGGCACGTTGCCCTGAGCGCCGAGCGATTCCGCGAAATTCTTGAAGAAGTAGAGCGCAAAGCCCGCGAGCACCGCGAGAAGGATCATCACGCCGGTCTGGCCGAAGCGCGTCGGCCGGAGCGCGAACGCCGCGCCGATCAGCACCATCGCCGCGAAGAGCGCGGGCTTGGCGAGCTCGGTCTGCAGGAACAGGCGATGCCGCAGGCCCGAGAAGCCCGACTCCTCCATCTGCGCGATGAAGCGCGGCAGATCCCAGAAGCCGACGGTCTCGGGCGGCGCGAAGCTGTCGAGGATCTCGTCGTTGGTGAGCGCGGTCGGCAGCTTCAGCCGCCCCTCGGCCTCGCTGCGGCTGAAGCTGCCGTCGGGCTGGAGCTGCCACTCGACCGGGGTCTCGAGCAGCCAGGCGCCCGGCGTCAGCCGCGCCGCCGGCGCGTCGATGCGCGAATAGAGCGTGCCCTCCTTGTCGAACCGATGCATGTGCACGCGGCTCAGGATCGAGCCGTCGCTGTTGGTGCGCGCCGCCTGGATCACCGTCTGCCCGTCGGGGTCTGCCTGGCGCAGCCACACGCCTTCCTTCGAGAACGACAGCAGGCTCGACGCTCCGGCCTTGAAGTCGTCCTCCATCACCTGCCCGCGCTTGATCGAGGCGGCGACGAAGGGGTTGACCACCGCGACGAAGCCGATGCCGAGCACGACCGCCGCCACCACCGGCACCCGGAGGAGGCGCAGCGCCGAGATGCCCGAGGCGCGCATCACCACGAGCTCGCTGGTGCGCGCGAGGCCGAGGAAGGTGACGAGGCTCGCGAGCATCAGCACCAGCGGGAAGACCTGATAGAGCACCTCGGGCGCCTGCAAGAGCGTGATCGCCATGACGTCGCCATTCCGGGCGCCGGCATCGCCGAAGCGGCGCAGGTTCTCGACCGAGGTGAACAGGAGCACGACGAGCGCGATGACGAGGAAGACACCGAGCACGGTGCGCAGGAAGCGGCGCAGGATGTAGCGCCAGAGCGTCACGCCGGCACCCGGCGCGGCGCGCGCGTGCGGCTGAGCCACCAGGTCAGCGCGGCGACATAGAGGCAGGCGGCGGCGAGCGGCAGGTACATGAGCGGCCAGAGGCTTTCGTCGGCCTGCGCCCGCGCTCGCACCGCGAACATCAACACCTGCACCAGCGTCGCGACGCCCACCGCCACGATCACCCGGCGGCCGAACCCGCTGCGGCGAAAGCCGCCGGCCAGCATCGTCACCAGCGCAATCATCGGATAGGTGGCGGAGAGCAGCGGCAGCGCCAGCTTGTAGTGGCCCTCCGAGACGTAGTCGGCGCGGCCGTAGCGTCCGGCGGCGAGCATCGCCTCGGTGGGCCTGAGCAGCTCGGGGATCGAGTATTCCGACGGTCGCCGCACCCGCTCGCCCTCTTCCTTGAGCAGGTCGCTGAGATCGAAGACGAACTGGTCGAAGCGCACCGAGGTCAGTTGCGTCGGCGTCGACCCGGGCGCCAGCGCCACGCCCTCGACCATGACGAGGCGCGCCTCCATGCCCTCGCGCACGAGGAGCGCCCGCTTGGCGGAGTAGGTCACCGGGCGGGTCGGGTCGCGCTGGTCGTTGAGGAAGATGCCGGCCATCTCGCCCTGGCGGCTGGTGTCGTTGATGAAGAGCGTGAGCCCTTCGACGGGGTGCAGGAACTGCCGCTCGACGATGAGTGCGTTGGCGAGGTCGGAGCGGATCGCGCGGGTGCGCTCGTTGAGCGCCGCGCCCGCGTGCGGCACCAGCACCGTCATCACGAGGAGCATGAGCGCACCGATCATCGCGCCGAAGATGCCCACGGGGCGCAGCATCGCTGCGGGCCCGAGCCCCGCGCCCATCATCACCACGAGCTCGCTGTCGCCATAGAGGCGGTTGAGCGCGTAGAGCGCCGCCCCCATGCCGGAGAGCGGCAGCACGATGACGAAGACCTGCGGCAGCACGAGGGCCGAGAACTCGAGGAAGATGCGCGCGCCCTGGCCGCTCGCCACCACGGTGTCGATGAGCCGCACCGCCTGGGTCAGCCAGACGACGCCGGTGAACACGAGGACGAAGAAGCCGAGCGCCGCGATCAGCGCCTGAACGATGTAGCGATCGAGCCGCGTCACGTCGATCCCGCCTCTCAGGGTCGCGGTCTTCTGCCGCTGTCTTCCGCCGCGGTCTGCCGCGCCGTCCGGCTGGCCAAGGCCCCGGAAAGCCGCTACGGCTCTCCTGCCGCACCTTAACGGAGCCGATCGTGACCGCGCCACTCCTAACCGAATTCGTCGCCACGGCACCGGACAAATATGCAACACTGCCCGGGCGCATCGTCGTGTTCAGCGACGGAGCGATGCCGCTCGATCCCTTGATCCGCCGGCTGAACCGGGCCGCCGGCGGCGCCATCGCCCGGCTGGTCGCGAGCCCGGCGTTCGCCAAGGCGCGCGCCGGCAGCGGCCACGCGCTCGCCTTTCCCTCCGGCATCGCCGCCGAGGCGCTCCTCGTCGTCAAGCTGCCGAAGAAGCCGTCGCCCGCCGAGGCGCGCCTCGCCGGCGCCGCCATCGCCGGCTTCAACGCGGCCGAGCCGCTGACGCTCGCCGCGGGCGGGCAGTCGCGCATCGCCGACGTGGTGCAGGGTCTCGTGCTGCGCGCCTATGCCTTCACGGCCTACCGCGCCCCCGAGAAGGATGCGCCCGTGCCGAACCGCTTGGTCCGGATCGAGGTCCGCGACCCGGAAGCCGCGACGGCAGCCTTTGCGCCGCTCGCCGCGCAGGCCGAGGGCGTGATCCTCGCGCGCGATCTCGTCAGCGAGCCCGCCAACGTGCTGACCACGACCGAGTTCGCGGCCCGCTTGAGCGACCTGCGCGACCTCGGCCTCGAGGTCGAGGTGCTCGACGAGCCCGAGCTCGAGGCGCTCGGCATGCGCACGCTGCTCGCCGTGGGGCAGGGCTCGGAGAGCCCGTCGAAGGTCGTCGTCATGCAGTGGAAGGGCGGCGGCGAGGCGCGCCCGCTCGCCCTCGTCGGCAAGGGCGTGGTCTTCGACACCGGCGGCATCTCGATCAAGCCCGCCGGCGGGATGGAGGAGATGACCATGGACATGGGCGGCGCGGCGGTGGTCGCGGGCGTGATGAAGACGCTCGCGCTGCGCCGGGCGCCCGCTAACGTCGTCGGCCTGGTCGGGCTCGTCGAGAACATGCCCGACGGCCGCGCGCAGCGGCCCGGCGACGTGGTGCGCTCGATGAAGGGCGACACCGTCGAGGTCATCAACACCGACGCCGAGGGCCGGCTCGTGCTCGCCGACGTGCTCTGGTACGCGCAGGACCGCTTCAAGCCGCGGGCGATCGTCGATCTGGCGACGCTGACCGGCGCGATCATCATCGCGCTCGGCCACGAGCTGGCCGGCGTGTTCGCCAACGACGACGGCCTCGCCGCCGCCTTCCTGGCCGCCGCCAAGGCCGAGGACGAGGGCGCCTGGCGGATGCCGCTCGCGCCGGCCTACGACCGGGCGCTGAAGAGCCGCATCGCCGACATCGCCAACGTCGGGGGCCGGCCCGCGGGCTCGATCACCGCGGCCCAGTTCCTGCAGCGCTTCATCGTCGAGGGCACGCCCTGGATCCACCTCGACATCGCCGGGGTCGCCTATCTGTCCAAGCACAGCGACCTGGCGCCGAAGGGCGCGACCGGCTGGGGCGTGCGCGCGCTCGACCGGCTGGTGCGCGACGGCTACCAGGATTGACGCCGGTGGCGGAGGTGCTGTTCTACCACCTCACCGCCACGCCGCTCGAGGCGAGCCTGCCCGAGATGCTCGAGCGCTCGCTCGCCCGCGGCTGGCGGGTGATCCTGCGCTGTGGCTCCGAGGCCGGGCTCGCGAGCCTCGACGCGATGCTCTGGACCTTCCGCGACGACGCGTTCCTGCCGCACGGCAGCGCGGCGACGGGCCATGCCGCGGCGCAGCCGATCTACCTGACGCTCGGCGAGGAGAACCCGAACGGCGCCTCGGTGCTGATGCTGGTCGACGGCGCCCGCGCGCGCCTCGACGAGATGCAAGGCTTCGAGCGCACGTGCCTGATCTTCGATGGCCACGACGAGCGCGCCGTCGAGGTCGCCCGCGCCGACTGGCGCGCGGTCAGGGCGGCTGAGCTGCCGGCGAAATACTGGGCGCAGGAGCAGGGGCGTTGGGTGCAGAAGGGCTGATGGGGGGAGCGGCGGCCAAGCCAACCGAGCCTCTGGCCTCTCGAGCCCCGGCCGACAAGCCGACGCACTGCGTCGGCCGGGCCGTTCGGCGGAGCGCGGGACGCGCGGAGCCGAAGGGGCGTGCCGTGTCGCCGACGGTGCCAATCCGTCCGCGTCCGCCCCGGCGGATGCGTCGTGACGCATCCGCCCCCCGCAGGGGCGGATGCGGACGGATTTGTCACGGGCCAAATCCGTCGGGATCGGCACCGTCGCGTCGGCATGGCGCTGTCGTGCGAGTCCTCCCGGCCGCTGCCGTCAGACTACCGCACCAGCCGCATCGTGTCGCCGGTGATCTCGATCCGCGCGAAGCGGTCGAGCCAGGTCATGCCGAGGAGCGAGGTGTCGAGGCCGCCGGCGCTGACGCTCGCGCGCACGTTCGTGTCGGTGATCGGGCCGAGGCGCACGCTGTCGAGGCGCACCGCCGCGGTCTCCACCGTGCCGTTCGCGGTGTCGGCGCGGCCGAGGAACTCGAGCCCGTCGACGGGGATGCCGACGCGCAGGGCGTCGCGGCGCGACAGCACGATGTCGCTGGCGCCGGTGTCGACCATGAACCGCACCGGCGTGCCGTCGACCTCGAGCGTCGCGTGGAAGTGGCCGTCGCCGGCGCGGCGGATCTCGATGGCGCCGCCTTCGGACACCGCCATCTCCGCCGGCAGGAGCTCCTGCCGCAGCACGTCGCGAAAGCCGTAGACGATCACGGCGAGCGCGAAGATCAGCACCCAGACCAGGAAGTCGCGCATCCGTCGCCCGAGGTTGCGTCGGCCCCAGAACAGGCCGCCGGCGACGAAGGCGAGCAGGCAGACGAGATAGAGGATCCGCAGCGTCGTGTCGGGGTCCGCTGGCCAGCTCACGACGGCAGGAACCCGTAGTCGCGCAAGCCGTCGAGCACGAACTGCACCGACAAGGCCGCGAGCAGGATGCCGAACAGCCGCGTCAGGACCACGACGCCGGTGTGTCCGAGCAGCCGCTCGATCAGCCGGCTCATGCGAAAGAGCCCGTAGGTGAGCGCAAGCACGAGGACGAGGACGAGGTTGATGCCGACGAGCGTCGCCGCCTCGCCCGAGTGCCGGCTGCCGAGCAGGATCATCGTCGTGAGGGCCCCCGGCCCGGCGATGAGCGGCATGGCGAGCGGAAAGACCGACGGGTCGGCCGGCGTGTCCGACGTCGATCGCTCGCGCCGGTCGCTGCGCCGCTCGAACAGCATGTCGAGCGCGGTCAGGAACAGGAGCAGCCCGCCGGAGATGCGGAAGGCGGGGATCGAGATGCCGATTGCGGTCAGGAGCGCCTCGCCGAAGAGGCCGAAGGCCGCGAGGATCACGAAGCCGAGGACGAGTGCGCGCCGCCCGACGCGGTGCCGCTCGTCCGAGGTCATGCCGCGGGTCAGCGCGATGAAGATCGGCGCCAGCCCGATCGGGTCGATGATGACGAAGAGCGTGACGAAGGCGGTGACGAGGACCTCGGTCATGCCGCGCCCGCCGCCTCCAGCCGCTCGAGCGCGGCGAGCCACAACGCCTCGGCGCGCTCGAGCCCGTCCTCGACCTCGGCGCGCTTCTTCTGCAGCGCCTCGATCGCGTCCTGGTCGCCGCGGGCATAGAGGAGCGGGTTGGCGAGCCGCCCGTCGATCGCCTCGCGCATCTCCTCGAGCTTGGCGACCCGCGCCTCGCAGCGGGCGACCTCGGCCTTGAGCGGCGCCACGCCGGAGCGCGGCAGCGGCCTCGGCCGCGGCTTCTCCTCGCGCCGCGGCGCCGCGGTGCCGCTGCGCTCGGCGAGCAGCAGCCGGCGATAGGCGTCCATGTCGTCGTCGAACGGCCGCACCCGGCCGTCCCTGACCAGCCACAGCCGCTCGGCGACGAGCTCGACCAGGTGCGGGTCGTGGCTGACCAGCATCACCGCGCCGCCGTACTCGGTCAGCCCCTCGACCAGCGCGTCGCGGCTCTCGATGTCGAGGTGGTTGGTCGGCTCGTCGAGGATGATGAGGTGCGGCGCGTCGAGCGTGGCGAGAAGCAGCGCGAGCCGCGACTTCTGCCCGCCCGAGAGCCGCCCGACCTCGGTCGTCGCGATGTCGGCAGCGATGCCGCCGGCCGCGAGGCGCGCGCGCAGCTTGCCGGGGCTCTCCTCCGGCCGCCGTGCCTGCAGGTGCTGCAGCGGCGTCTCGTCGAGCGTCAGCTCGTCGACCTGGTGCTGGGCGAAGTAGCCGACGCGGAGCTTCGAGGAGGCGAGCTTGCGGCCCTGCATGGGGGCGAGGCGGTCGGCGAGAAGCTTCACGAACGTCGACTTGCCCTGGCCGTTCTGGCCGAGGAGGGCGATCCGGTCGTCCTGGTCGATCCGGAGGTCGAGGTGCGACAGGACCGGCCGCCCGTCGTAGCCGACGCTCGCGTCCTCGAGCCGGATGATCGGCGGCGACAGCTCCTCGGGCGTCGGGAAGTTGAAGCCGGTCACGCTGTCCTCGACCACGGCGGCGATCGGCTTCATCCGCTCGAGCGCCTTGATCCGGCTCTGCGCCTGCCGCGCCTTCGACGCCTTGGCGCGGAAGCG
>JBDHSS010000071.1:0-11674 GCA_039808205.1 Paracoccaceae bacterium
GGCCGACACCATGGTGTCGCAGGCGGCGGCGCCCACGCTCGTCGCGGCAGCGCCCGCCGACACCGGCGGCTTCGAGACCGCCTCGGGCGGCGTGCCGGCGCCGGCGCCGGTCGTCACGTCCGCGTCGGCCGGGCCGCAGTAGCCGCATCCGCGGCATTGTTGCAGATGCGACGATTTACCGTTGCACCTGCAACGAAGCCGCTCCTAGAGTGCGAGCATCGTCCGCCCGGAGCACGCCGGACCGCATGATCTTCGAGCTCGACCGGTTCCTGCCCTATCGCCTCAGCGTGGCCGCGAGCCGCGTCAGCCGGCGCTTCGCCCGGCGCTACGCGGCGGAGACCGGCCTCTCGATGCCGGAGTGGCGCGTGCTCGCGCATCTGGCGCAGGCCGGCGCGGTCAGTGTCCGCGACATCCACGCCCGCGTCGACATGGACAAGTCGAAGGTGAGCCGCGCCGCCGCGCGGCTCGAGGCGGCGGGCCTCGTCACCAAGCTCGGCCACGCCGGCGACCGCCGGCTGGTGTCGCTGTCGCTCACGCCGGACGGCGAGGCGCTGATGCGCCGGCTCGCCGCCGTCGCGGCGGCGTTCCAGGCCGAGCTCGTCGCCGAGCTAGGGTTCGCGGACGCCACTGCCCTCGACAAGAGCCTCGGTCGCCTGATCGGCGCTGCCGCCGATCACGACGCCGACCTCGACGGTTCCTGACCGAGGGTGCTACCGTCGCCGCGATGACCGCGCCCCTTCCCTCCCCCGCCGGCGACGCGCTGACCGCGCTGTCCGCGCTCGGGCTCTCGCGCGCGATCCACGCCCGAACCGTGTCCTGCGTCGAGGTGATGCGCGCCTTTCTCGACCGGATCGACCGGGTGAACCCCGCGGTCAACGCCATCGTCTCCCTGCGTCCCCATGAGGTGCTGCTCGCCGAGGCCGCCGCGGCCGAGGCCGAGCTCGCCGCCGGCCGCGACCGCGGCTGGCTGCACGGCGTCCCGCAGGCGCCGAAGGATCTGACCGCCACCGCCGGCATCGCGACCACGCTGGGCTCGCCGATCCATGCGACGGCCGTGCCCGCGGCCGACTCGATCCTCGTCGCGCGCGCCCGCGCCGCCGGCGCGATCCTGATCGGCAAGACCAACACGCCGGAGTTCGGCCTCGGCTCGCACACCTACAACCCGGTCTTCGGCACCACGCTGAACGCCTTCGACCCGCGGCTCTCGGCCGGCGGCAGCTCCGGCGGGGCTGCCGTCGCGCTCGCCACGCACATGCTGCCGGTCGCCGACGGCAGCGACATGATGGGCTCGCTGCGCAATCCGGCCGGGTGGGCGAACGTCTTCGGCTTCCGCCCGTCGCTCGGCCGGGTGCCCTCGGGCCCGGCGCCGGAGGCCTTCTTCCAGCAGCTCGCCACCGACGGCCCGATGGCCCGCTCCGTCCCGGACCTCGCGATGCTGCTCGCGACCCAGGCCGGCCGCGACCCGCGCGCGCCGCTCTCGCTCGACGGCGATGGCTCCGTCTTCGCCGAGCCGCGCATGCGCGATCTCACCGGCCTGCGCATCGGCTGGCTCGGTGACCTCGGCGGCCATCTCGCCATGGAGCCCGGCATCCTTGCCACCTGCGAGGCGGCGCTCGCCCGCCTCGAGGCGCTCGGGCTACGCGTGGAGCCGGTTCGCCCCGGCGTCGACATGGAAAGCCTCTGGAGCGCGTGGCGCACGCTCCGCAGCTTCCTCGTGGCCGGCAGCCTCGGCGCCTACTGCGACGATCCCGCGACCAGGGCGCAGCTCAAGCCCGAGGCGATCTGGGAAATCGAGGCCGGCCGCGCGCTCTCAGCCAGCGATGTCTTCGCAGCCTCGGCGGTGCGCACCGCCTGGTACGGTGCGGTGCTCGAGATGCACGCGAGCTACGACTTCCTCGCGCTGCCCACCGCCCAGACCTTCCCGTTCGACGCCGCCGAGCCCTGGCCCACCGCCATCGCCGGCCGCGCGATGGACACCTATCACCGCTGGATGGAGGTGGTAATCCCGGCCAGCATGGCCGGCACGCCCGTGCTCGCGGCTCCGGCCGGCTTCGGCCCGGGCGGGCTGCCGATCGGCCTGCAGCTCATGGCGCCGCCGCGCGCCGATCTCGCGGCGCTCGAGCTCGGGCTCGCCTACGAGGCGGTGCAGCCGTGCCTCTCCCGGGCGAGCCCGCTCGTCTGAGCCGTCCGCCTCAACCCATGACCGCGGCGAGCAGGTCGCTCGCGCGCGAGGCGCCAAGCTTGCGGTAGGCGCGCTGACGGTAGGTCAGCACGGTGCCGAGCCCGAGCCCGAGCTCGCCGCCGATCTCGCGCGCCGTCCGGCCGGCGAGGGTGCGGGCCGCGACCTCGCGCTCGCGCGCCGCCAGGACCGGGTGCGCCTCGGCGAGCCGGCGCTCGACCTCGGCCACGAGCGGCGCCCCTTCCGGCGGCAGCCGCACCATCCGCGTCAGCCCGGTGATCGCCAGCTGCGCCAGCGCGCCGAGCTGCGCAAGGTCCGGCTCGGTGCCGTCGTGGCGCTGGTAGAACGACACGACGAGCGCGTGGTCGGGCTTGCGCCAGCCGAAGCAGATCTTCTCGACGAAGCGCGGCCGCTCGAAGCAGAGCTTGCGGTACTCGCCGAGCGCGATCGCCGCTGCCGGCACCCGCAGGTGAAAGCCACTGCCGGGCAGCGTCGCCTGGCGCGCCGCGACCGCCGGGTCGCTCTTGTGGAAGCGCCGCGCATAGGCGCGGGTGCGCTCCTCGGCGTCCCCGAGCCCGCTCGACCAGGCGAGCGCGCGCGGCGAGGCGCCGTCGTCGATGCGGAAGGCGAAGAGCTCCTCGACCCCGGCGGTCGAGTGCGCGACCTCGAGCAGCCGCTCGGAGAAGAGCGCGGGATCGCGCGCCTCCAGCAGCTCCGCCGCCTTGTCGGGATCGATCAGTCCGCCGGAGCGCACTCGCGGCCCCTCTCCACCCATGCCTCACGCGGCAGCTTACCCGCCCGCAGCGGGGAAGCCAAACCCGTGTCGATAGACCTGCCGACAGACAGGCCCGCGGCGCGGGCATATGGTGGCGGCCAGCAGGCGCGAGCCCGCGCGAATCGACTGGAGCACTCCATGAGCAAGCCCTTCGCCTCGTCCGCCGACACGCTCGAGAAGACCGACACCCTCGAGATCCTCGGCGACGGCATCTATGCCCTGACCGCTGAGGGCGATCCGAACGTCGGCGCCGTCGAGGGCGAGGACTTCCTCGTCGCGATCGAGAGCCGCGCCACGCCGGCCGCCTCGCGCGACTGGCTGAAGATCCTGCGCGAGCAGACCGACAAGCCGGTGCGTTTCCTGATCCTGACCCACTACCATGCCGTCCGCGTGCTCGGCGCCTCGGCCTTCGACGCCGAGGACATCATCATGTCGACGGCCACCCGCGATCTCGTCGCCGAGCGCGGGCTGCAGGACTGGAAGAGCGAGTTCGGCCGGATGCCGCGGCTCGCCAAGAATGCCGACGAGGTGCCGGGGCTGACCTGGCCGACGCTGGCCTTCGGCAGCGACATGGCGATCGAGCTCGGCGGCGACCGCGGCCGGCTCGAGCTGCGCTTTCTCGGCCGCGGCCATACCGGCGGCGACATCGTCGTCTGGCACGACAGGAGCCGCACGCTCTATGCAGGCGACCTCGTCGAGGCGAAGGCCGCGCTCTACACCGGCGACGCCTATCACTTCGACTGGGCGAACGGCACGCTCGACGCGGTCAAGGCCTACCGGTCGGAGAACCTGATCGGCGGCCGCGGCGCCGTCGCCCGCGGCACCGCCGAGACCGACGCGGCCGTCGAGCAGACGCGGAAGTTCCTGAACGGCATGATCGAGAACGTCGGCCGGGTCCACAGGGCGAAGGGTGACCTCAAGGCGGCGTTCGAGGCGACCCGCGATGCGCTGGCGCCGGAGTTCGGCGCCTGGCCGATCTTCGAGCACTGCCTGCCGTTCGACGTGCAGCGGCTCTGGGACGAGTTCGACGGCATCGAGCACCCGCGGATCTGGACGGCCGAGCGCGACCGCGAGGTCTGGGCCAAGCTGCAGGGCTGAGGAGCGACCGATGGCGAACGTCCCCGGCATCCCGGTCTACAAGGAGATCGGCGCCACCCCGGCGCCCGGCACCGCCACCGACAGCGCGCGGGTCGTCATCGTCGGCGCGGGCCCGGTCGGCCTCGCCATGGCGCTCGACCTCGGCCGCCGCGGCCACGAGGTCGTGGTGCTGACCCGACTCG
The DNA here is from genome assembly GCA_039808205.1 of Paracoccaceae bacterium. GTDB lineage: Bacteria > Pseudomonadota > Alphaproteobacteria > Rhodobacterales > Rhodobacteraceae > Amaricoccus. Next base: position 4,235 of record JBDHSS010000071.1, read on the forward strand.
ACTTCATCGCCCATGCCTCGAAGGCGATCTGCTTCTCCAAGCGCTCGCTCGACATCCTCGACCGGCTCGGCGTCGGCGACCCGGCGGTGGCGAAGGGCGTCACCTGGAACGTCGGCAAGGTGTTCTGGGGCGAGGGCAAGGAGCCCATCTACCAGTTCGACATGCTGCCGGTGAAGGACCAGAAGCGGCCGGGCTTCATCAACCTCCAGCAGTATTACGTCGAGGAGTACCTGCTCGACGGCGTCGCGAAGCTCCCGAACGTCGAGGTCCGCTGGGGTCATCGCGTCGACGGTGTCACCCCGAAGAACGACGGCGTCGAGCTTGCCGCGACGGCCGACCAGGGCGGCGCCTACACGCTGCGGGCAGAATGGCTGATCGCCTGCGACGGCGCGCGCTCGACGGTGCGCGACCGGCTCGGCCTCGACTTTGAGGGCCGGGTCTTCGAGGACAACTTCCTCATCGCCGACATCCGCATGAAGCACGAGATGCCGTCGGAGCGCTGGTTCTGGTTCGACCCCCCGTTCAACCCCGGCCGCTCGGCGCTGATGCACAAGCAGCCCGACGACGTCTGGCGCCTCGACTTCCAGCTCGGCTGGGACATCGACCGCAAGGCGGCGATCCGGCCGGAGAACGTCGAGCCCTTCGTCCGCGCCATGCTGGGCGACGACGTGGAGTTCGAGCGCGAGTGGTATTCGGTCTATACCTTCCAGTGCCGGCGGATGGCGCGCTTCGTGCACGGCCGGACGATCTTTGCCGGCGACGCGGCGCACCTCGTCTCGCCGTTCGGCGCCCGCGGCTGCAACGGCGGTTTCGCCGACGTCGACAACCTCGGCTGGAAGCTCGACCTCGTGCTGAAGGGGGAGGCGGACGCGGACCTGATCGACACCTACGACGACGAGGCGATCGCCACCGCCAACGAGAACATCCTGAACTCGACGCGCTCCACCGACTTCCTGACGCCGAAGTCAGCCGCCAGCCAGGCGCTGCGCGATGCCGTTCTCGAGCTCGCCCGTGACCACGCCTTCGCCCGGCCGTTTGTGAACTCCGGGCGCCTCTCGACCGCAGTGAGCTATCCGGCAAGCCGGCTCTCGACGCCGGACACCGAGCCCTGGGCGAACGGCGTCGCCCCGGGCTCGCCGGTGCTCGACGCGCCGCACGAGGGCGGGTGGCTCCTCGATGCGCTCGGCGACGACTTCGTGCTGGCCGCGCGCGGCTGGCAGGGCGCGGTTCCGGCGGGCGTGCGGCTCGTCGCGGTGGACGGCCTCGCCGCGGACCGGCTCGGGCTGGATGAAGGCGCCGCCGCGCTCGTCCGCCCCGACCAGTACGTCGCCGCACGCTGGAAGGCGGCCGACGCTGTCGCGGTGGCGGCAGCGCTCGCCCGCGCCAAGGGAGGAAACGCATGACCGAGCTGATCGTGACTCCGAACCTCGCCGGCGCCGATGACATCTACGCGGCGCTGGTGCGGCTGCACGAGGGGCTGAGCGAGGCCGAGAGCCTGCAGGTCTGGGCGAAGCTCGCCCTGACGCTCGCCAACCACATCGGCGACCGCGCCGTCGTCGAGGAGGCGATCGCCCTCGCGCGGCCGGCGGCAGCACCGGGTAGGGCCCGAGCCGGCCAGTAGCCTGGCGCGGTGGTGGCGCAGCTTTCCCGACCGCTTTCCTTCGCCGGCGCCCGCCCCTATGGTTCGGCCGCAAGGGAGGACCGACGGCGTGGCGGATGTGGATCGAGGCGGCATCTTCGCGGGGGACGACCCCTTCGCCATCGCCCGCGCGTGGCTTGGCGAAGCCGAGGCGGCCGAGCCGAACGACCCGAACGCCATCGCGCTCGCGACGGTCGATGCGGCCGGGCTGCCCAACGCCCGCATGGTGCTCCTGAAGGAGATCGAGGCCGACGCCTTCGTCTTCTACACCAACTACGAGAGCGCCAAGGCGCAGGAACTCGACGGCGCCGGCAAGGCCGCCTTCGTCGCGCACTGGAAGAGCCTGCGCCGGCAGCTTCGGGTCCGCGGCACCGTCAGCCGCGAGGCGGGGCCGCAGGCCGACGCCTACTATCGCTCGCGGAGCCTGCAGAGCCGGCTCGGCGCCTGGGCCTCGAAGCAGTCGCGGCCGCTCCGCAGCCGGGCGGCGCTGATGCTCGAGGTGGCGCGGGTGACGGCGGCCAAGGGCATCGACCCGCCGCGCCCGCCGTTCTGGGGCGGCTATCGCCTGGTGCCGGTCGAGATCGAGTTCTGGGCCGATGGCGCGCACCGGCTGCACGACCGCTTCCGCTGGACCCGGCCCGCCCCCGGCACGCCCTGGGACATCGTCCGCCTCAACCCCTGATCGCCCGCTTCCCGAACCGCCCGCGAGGTCCGCGCCATGCCCGAACCCACCGATCCCGTCGACCTCACCGCGGCCCTGGTGCGCTGCCCCTCGGTTACGCCCGAGGAGGGCGGCGCGATCGAGCTTCTCGCCCGGATGCTGGCCGGGGCCGGTTTTCGCGTCAGCCGCGCCGACCGCGGCGGCATCGCGAACCTCGTGGCGCGCTGGGGCACGGAGGGCCCGGTCCTCGGCTTCAACGGCCACACCGACGTGGTGCCGCCGGGCGATCCCGCCGCCTGGCGCTATCCGCCGTTCGACGGGACGATCGCCGAGGGCCGGCTCTGGGGCCGCGGCAGCGCCGACATGAAGTCGGGCGTGGCCGCCTTCGTCGCCGCGGCGATCGACCTCGTGGCGACCGAGCCGCCCGCGGGCAGCATCCTCGTCACCGTCACCGGCGACGAGGAAGGCATCAGCGACGACGGCACGCGCGCGATCCTCGACTGGATGCGCGAGAACGGTGAGCGGATGGACCACTGCCTCGTCGGAGAGCCGACCTGCCCCGAGCGCATGGGCGAGATGATGAAGATTGGCCGGCGCGGCTCGATGAACGCGGCGATCCGCGCCTACGGCAAGCAGGGCCACAGCGCCTACCCCGAGCGGGCGCAGAACCCGCTGACCGGGATGGTGCGGCTTCTCGACCGGCTGGCGCGGCGCACGCTCGATGCCGGCACCGCGCACTTCGGCCCCTCGACGCTCGCCATCACCACGATCGACACCGGCAACCCGGCAACAAACGTGATCCCGGCGGAAGCGCATGCCGGGCTCAACATCCGCTTCAACGACGCCCACACCGCGCAGTCGCTGAGCGCCTGGATCGAGGAGGAGGCCGACAAGGTCGCCGCCGAGACTGGCGTCGGCATCGCCGTGCGCTTCACCGTCTCGGGCGAGAGCTTCGTGACCGAGCCCGGGCCCTTCGTGCAGCTGGTGGCGCGGGCGGTCGCCGCCGAGACTGGGGTCGAGCCCGCGCTCTCGACCTCGGGCGGCACCTCGGACGCGCGCTTCATCAAGGATCTGTGCCCGGTCGTCGAGTTCGGCCTCGTCGGCGCGACGATGCACCAGACCAACGAGAACGTCGAGGTCGAGCACATCCACCAGCTGAAGGCGGTCTACGCGCGCATCCTCCGCGACTACTTCGCCGCCGGCGCCAAGGGGCTCAGCCGCTGAACAGGAAGTGCAGGACGTCGCCGTCCTGCACCCGATAGGTCTTCCCCTCGGCACGGAGCTTGCCCGCCTCGCGCGCCCCCTGCTCGCCGCCGAGGCCGACATAGTCGTCGTAGGCGACGGTCTCGGCGCGGATGAAGCCCTTCTCGAAATCGCCGTGGATGACGCCGGCCGCCTGCGGCGCGCTGGCGCCCGTCGGGATCGTCCAGGCGCGCGCCTCCTTCGGGCCGACGGTGAAGTAGGTCGAGAGCCCGAGCAGGCGGTAGCCCTCGTGGATCAGCCGATCGAGGCCGGCCTCGTGCAGGCCCATCGCCTCGAGGTACTCGGCGCGCTCGGCGTCGTCGAGCTGCGCCACCTCCTCCTCGATCGCCGCCGAGATCACCACGCAGCCCGCGCCCTCGGCCGCCGCCAGCGCGGCCACGCGCTCCGATTGAGCGTTGCCCGAGGCGGCCGCCGCCTCCTCGACGTTGCAGACGTAGAGCACCGGCTTCGCGGTCAGGAGCTGCAGCAGCCGCCAGGCGCGGGCGTCCTCGTCCGGGACGGGCACGCTGCGTGCCGGCTGGCCGGCCTCGAGCGCGGCCTTCGCGGCCTCGAGCAGCCGCGCCTGCACCGCGGCTTCCTTGTCGCCGCTCTTGAGCTTGCGGGCGAGCCCGGCGAGGCGCTTCTCGACGCTCTCGAGGTCGGCGAGCATCAGCTCGGTCTCCACCGTCTCGGCGTCGGCCACCGGATCGATGCGCCCCTCGACGTGGGTGACGTCGGCATCCTCGAAGCAGCGCAGCACGTGGGCGACGGCGTCGCACTCGCGGATGTTGGCGAGGAACTGGTTGCCGAGGCCCTCGCCCTTCGAGGCGCCGCGCACGAGACCCGCAATGTCGACGAAGGTGATGCGCGCGGGAATGATCTTCTGACTCTTGCCGATCGAAGCCAGCGTGTCGAGGCGCCGATCGGGGACGTTCACCTCGCCGACGTTGGGCTCGATGGTGCAGAACGGAAAGTTCGCCGCCTGCGCCGCGGCGGTGCGCGTCAGCGCGTTGAACAGCGTCGACTTGCCGACGTTCGGCAGCCCGACGATCCCGATCTTCAGTGCCATGGCCCGAACTCCCCTCGCGCGCGCCCCTTATGGCGGCTCGCCGCGCGGGGTCAAGGTCGGGGCAGCGCCGCGGCGATGGCGGCGAAGGTCGCGTCGATCTCGCGCGCCGCCAGCGCCCGATGGTCGGCGACCTTCTGCCAGTCCCCGCCGGTGAAGTCGCGCGCGCCAAAGAAGAGCGCCGCGAGGCCGTCCGCGCCCGAGATGCGATCGAGGTCGGCGGGGTCGAGCATCTTGCCGGAGAGCCCGATGTCGCCGAGCATCGCGTCGGTCTTGGCGGTGTTCGACGGCAGGCTCAGCATCGGCACGCCGGCGGCCAGCGCCAGCACCGTGCCGTGGAAGCGGCCACCGACCCAGCGGGCGGCGGCGCGGATGTCGGTGCGCCGCAGCGGTCGCGGCGCCGCGCCCGGAGCCGCTCCGCCGGCGAGGATGCGGTGAAAGGCGTCGAAGAAGCGGTCCATCACGTAGAACGGCGCGCCGCCGGCGATGGCGGCCGCCTCGAGCCGCGCGGTGCTGGCCGGGGCGACGCAGTCGAGCACGGCGCAGGACAGTCTCGCCTCGCCCGCCGGCAAGTCGGCGAGCCAGCAAAGGTCGGGGACGACGCGCACGTCGCCGCGGACGCGGGCGACGGCGTCGCGCGAGGCGGACTCGCGCACCGCGACGAGGTCGAAGTCGGCGAGGAAGCCGGTCATCGTCGGTCCCATCGCCTGCCAGACGCTGTTGACGAGAAAGACCGGCTTTCCCGCCGCCTTGAAGTGCCGCGCGATGGTCAGGAGCTCGAAGGCGCGGTCGGCGTCGTCGTGCAGCGTGCCCTCGCCATTGAGCACGACGCCGGCGAAGCGCGCCTCGGGATCGTGGGCGAGGATGCGGGCGACGCCCGTGAGGCCGTTGGCCCAGCCTGCGGCCGCGACCCCGTGCGCGGCGAGCCGGTCGACGAGCGTGCGCGAGACGAGGTCGCAGCCGAGATGCGAGCGGTTGAACGGCATCTTCGAGGTCTCGTTGACGATCAGGACCGCCGGGCGCTCGCCGCTCGGAACGGCGTACTGCGCCTGCGGGTGGTCGACATCGGCGCGAAAGCTCGCCCCGCCGAAGCCGTCGCGGCGAGAGCCCTCGCTCCAGCGCGCCTTCACCGTGTCGAGGTCGGCGACCAACGCCTCGAGGCCGGGCACTGCCTCGCCGGCGTCGCGCAGCCGGGCGAGCGCGCGCAGGAGCCACTGGGTCTCGCCGAAGCCCGGATTGATTGCGAGCGACTGCCGGGTCAGCCCGACGAAGCGCGGGATGTCGCCGGCGGCGTAGGCGAGCCGCGCCACGTCGAAGAGCATGCCAGCCTTCGGCCGGGAGTGGCCGTTGTAGCCGGCGTGAAACACGTCGGCGAGGTCGTGGTGCAGCCGGCTCGGCGCCGGCGGCGGGCCGCCGCCGAGGCGCTCGAGGTTCGGCAGGCGGGCGTAGGTTGCCTGCTCGAGCTGGAAGTCGTGCCCCATGTAGCCCGCGCCGGCGTAGTGCCCGGAAAATCCGCAGAGAACGATCCGGTGCGGCGCCAGCGCGGCCATTCCACGCCGAAGGTTGAGGAGCGCGAGGAGCAGCACGGAGGCGAAACCCGCCGATGGCAGCGCCGCGGGCTCGGGGCGGCAGAGGAGTGCGGCCAACCGTGCCGTCTCGAGCTCGAAGCTCGGCATGCCGGCGGCGACCCTGGTTCCGGCGCCTGAGGCCGGGTCGGGCTTCAGCACGCAGGCGCGCGACGGCGGCGGGAAGCCCGAGAGATCGGCGGTGGGCCGGCCGTCCGGGTGCAGCCCGTGCACGAGGCCCGGCCGGTCGCTGGCGTGAAAGAAGACGAGCGCCGGCGCGCGGCGGTCGGCGAAGGCCGCGGCATGCCGGCAGGTGTTGTAGAAGGCGACGACGTCGCCCGGCGCGAGGCCGGCGAGAACGTCGCTGATCGGAGCGTCATCGGCGTTGGCGATGCACCAGACGCGGCGCGCGGGGCCGTCGAGCAGCCAGTCGAGCGCGCCGAGCGCCGGGGCGAGCCATTCCGCCTCGGTCGCTGCGCCCTGTGCCAGCCACTTCCGCAACACCCGCGTCTCGCCTCCTGCCTCGGCAGGAGGCGCGCCTCATTTCCGGCGTCGCTCGGCAGGTGTCAACCGGAACGAGCAGGCGCGGCCTTCGAGACGAAGGACGTCAGACCCCGGCGCGGCGCTGGACCCCGGTCCAGGACTCGAGCTTGCGGTAGATCGTCGAGGGCGACAGGGCCAGCATCCGCGCGGCGCGCGGGATCGAGCCGTCGCAATGGGCGATCGTCGCCTCGATCAGCTCGCGTTCGACGTCGGCCATCGGCGTGCCGACGAGCGAGGCGATGCCGTCGGGCAGCGACCGGGCCGCCCCCGCGTGCGGCGCGGGCGCCGCGGCCTCGTTGGCGACGGGTGCGGGGGCCGGCGCGGTCGCGAACTCGACGGGCAGCATCGCGGCGGTGACGACCGGCCCGTCGTGCAGGACGACGACGTTGCGGATGACGTTGAGGAGCTGGCGCACGTTGCCGGGCCACGGGCGCCGCACCAGGATCGCCGCGACCTCGGGCGCGAAGCCGGTGAAGACCTTGCCCTCCTCGGCGGCGAACTGCACCAGGCTCGCCTGGGCGATCTCCATGATGTCCTCGGGCCGCTGGCGCAGCGGCGGCATGTGGATCGGCACCACGTGCAGCCGGTAATAGAGATCCTCGCGGAACCGGCCCTGCCGCACCTCCTCGGCGGGATCGCGGTTGGTGGCGCAGACGATGCGCACGTCGACCGGGATCGGCCGCGCCGCGCCGACCGGCTGGATCGTCGAGGTCTGCAGGAAGCG
>JBDHSS010000072.1:0-11586 GCA_039808205.1 Paracoccaceae bacterium
CCTTGTTCTCGCTCTCCTCGAACTCGGCCTGCGGGTCGCTGTCGTAGACGACGCCGCCGCCGGCCTGGATGTAGAGCGTGCCGTCCTTCACCACCGCGGTGCGCAGCGCGATGCAGATGTCCATGTCGCCCTGCGCCGCGAAGTAGCCGACGCCGCCGCCGTAGACACCGCGCTTCTCGGTCTCGAGTTCGTCGATGATCTGCATCGCCCGGACCTTCGGCGCGCCCGACACCGTCCCGGCCGGCAGGCCGGCGAGGAGGGCCGACAGGGCGTCCTGGCCGGGGGCGAGCTTGCCGTCGACGTTCGAGACGATATGCATGACGTGGCTGTAGCGCTCGATGATGAACTGTTCGTTCGGCTCGACGCTGCCGATCACCGCGACCCGGCCAATGTCGTTGCGGCCGAGGTCGAGCAGCATCAGGTGCTCGGCCCGCTCCTTGGGATCGGCGAGAAGCTCGGCCTCGAGCGCCAGATCCTCGACCGCGGTCGTACCGCGCCGCCTTGTGCCGGCGATCGGGCGGATCGTCACCGTGTCGTCCTTGACCCGCACCAGGATCTCGGGGCTCGCGCCCACCACCTGGAAGCCGCCGAAGTTGAAATAGAACATGTAGGGCGAGGGGTTCGTCCGGCGCAGCGCCCGGTAGAGCGCAAACGGCGGCAGGCGGAACGGCTGTGCCCAGCGCTGGCTCGGCACCACCTGGAAGATGTCGCCGGCGCGGATGTATTCCTTGGCGCGCTCGACCATCTCGAGATAGCGCGCGTGGCTGGTGTTGGAGACCGGCTGCCCCGGCGTCGCGTCGCCGAGATCGCGGCTCATCTCCGCCGGCGAGCGGTCGAGGTCGCGCACCGCATCCATCACCCGCTCCGCCGCCTGGGCGTAGGCAGCCTTGGCGCTGAGGCCGGAGTTGGCCCAGGCCGGGCTCACCACCGTGACCTCGCCCTTCACCCCGTCGACGACGAGAACGACGGAGGGCCGCAGCATCACTGCGTCGGGCAGCCCGAGCGGGTCGGGGTTGACCTGCGGCAGGCGCTCGACGAGCCGCACCATGTCATAGCCGAGATAGCCGAAGAGCCCGGCGGCCATCGCCGGCAGCTCGGGCGGCAGCGCGATCCGGCTCTCGGCGATCAGCGTCCTGAGCGAGGCCAGCGGATCGACCGGCTCGTCGGCCCAGCCGTCGGGATCGAAGCGGGCGGCGCGGTTGATCCGGGCGCGGTCGCCGCGGCACTCCCAGATCAGGTCGGGCTTCATGCCCATGATCGAGTAGCGGCCGCGCACCTCGCCGCCGGTGACGCTCTCGAGCAGGAACGAGTCCTTGCGCGCCTCGGTCAGCTTCAGCATCAGGCTGACCGGCGTGTCGAGGTCGGCGACGAGCCGGGTCCAGACCACCTGGTTCTCGCCCCGCGCGTAGCCCGCGGTGAAGGCGTCGATCGCGGGCGAAAGCTGCATTACGGGAAGCGCGCGAGCGTCGACTCGACGAGCGACTGGTTGACGCTCACGCCCTCGGAGGCGCGCAGCGCCGCGGTGTAGAGCGCGAGCACGTCGCCGCGCACCTGGTCGCGGTACTGGCCCTGCAGGCGGTCGAGCACGCGCGCGCTCTCGGGTGCAGCGAGGTCAATCGGCACGACGCCGGTCAGCTTGGCGAGGATCACGCCGTCGCCGTCGCGGCGCGTCACCGCGGCATCGGGGGCGGCGGCAAAGACGTCGGCGACGATCTCGGGCGGCAGGCCGGGCGCGGTCTCGCCGCGGGTGAGGGGACCCGCGCTCTGGATCGGGCGGTCGAGCCGCTTCGCGAGGTCGGCGAAGCCGAGCCCGCCGTTCAGCTCGGCGATGTAGCCGGTCGCAAGCTTCTGCAGCGCGTCCGCGGTCTGGTCGGCGGTCCAGTCCGCGGCGACGCGGTCGCGGATATCGGCGAGCGGGATGGTCGCGGGCGGATCGATGCGGTCGACGCGCAGCGTGGCGAGACCGCCGCCCGAAAGCTCGACGAGGTCGGTCTCCTCGCCGACGTTCGCTTTCAGCGCCGCGTCGCGGAAGGCGGCGTCGTCGGCGATGCCGCCCGAGGTCTCGCTGTTGAGCGCGACCTGACCGAGCTCCATGATCGTCTCGGAGGCAATCTCCTCGAGGGTGGCGCCGCCGGCGATCAGATCCTCGATGTGGGCGGTCTCGTCGACGATCTCTTTCTTCGCCGCGGCCAGTGCCTGCGCCTTGGCGAGGTCGGCCTTGGCGGCCTCGAAGGGCGTCGTCTTGGCGGCCATGATCGCATTGATGCGGAAGAGCGCCGGGCCGAGCGGGGTGTCGACCGGGCCGACGATGCCGGGGCCGGGTGCGGCGAAGACGAGGTCGCGCGCGGCCTGTGGCAGGGCGTCGGCGGCTACGGTGCCCTGGTCGGTGTCGCCGGGCTTCAGGCCGCGCTCGGCGGCGAGCGCGTCGAAGCTGATGGCGCCGGAGTCGAGCCGGGCCTTGGCGGCCTGCGCCTCGTCCATGCTGCCGAAGACGATGCGGTCGAGCGCGCGCTTCTCCGGGGTCTCGAAGCGGGCGCGGTCGGCGTCGTAGGTGGCGCGCAGGTCGGCCTCGGGAATTTCGATCGATGCGGCAAGGGTCTCGGGCGTGACGCTCGCATAGGTGATCTGCCGGGTCTCGGGTCGGGCGTAGCGGTCCTTGGCGTGGGCGTCGTGGGCGGCGGCGAGGTCGGCGTCGGTGGGGGCGGGGATCGGCGTCGGCAGGAGCGCGGCGTCGAGCTTCAGCCAGTCGAAGCTGCGCTTCTCGCCGAGAAAGCCGAGCACCGTCTCGGCCTCGGTGTCGGGCAGGGTGGCGGCCGACTGCACCGCGTCGGAGAGCAGGCTGCGCGAGGCTTCGGCGCGGAGAATGCGTTCGAATTCAGCGGGTTGAAGGCCGGCGCGGTCGAGAGCGGCGGCGTAGGCGGCGCGGTCGAACTTGCCGTCGGCGCCGCGGAAGGCCGGGGTCGCCATCACCTGCTGGCGCACCGCCTCGTCGCCCGTGGAGATGCCGAGCCGGGCGGCCTCGCCGTCGAGGGCGGCGTCGTTGACGAGGCGGCCGAGCACCATGCGGTCGACGCCGTACTGGCGCGCCTCGGTCATCGGCAGCGAGCGGCCGACCTGCTGCTCGAGCGCGCGCAATTCCTGTTGCATCGCACGGACATAGGCGTCGGCGGTGACCTTCTGGCCACCGACCTCGGCGACGTTCGGGCTGCCGCCGAGGCCGCCGCCGACGCTGATGCCGAAACCGGCGAGGCCGACCATGATTGCCGCCATCAGGGCCCAGACGAAGAGGCCCGAGCGCCGGTTGTTGCGGAAGCTTCCGAGCATGTTCGCGACCCGCCGGGGAAAGGTGGCCGCCGTCTTACGCGAGGCCCGTGAGGGTGGCAAGGGCACCGGGTTAACGGCGATTCCGCCATGCACAACCCATGCACATGCCATGCACATCCCATGCACCTGGCGCCGGCCGTTCGGCAGACGTTAACCGGGGGGTGCTAGGAGGGGCCGGACCACCCCCCGACAGCTTTGGAAGGACTTGAGGCCATGGCCGAGCGCAAGCGCTCGAAGACCGAGGAGCGCGCCTATGCCGGGCTCCAGGACGCGCTCCACGAGCTCGCGGCGCTCAAGGCGGAGATGTGGGCCCGGTACGAGCGGCTGAAGCTCGACACCATCCCCGGCGGCTGGCTGACGGTGGAGGAGGAGCACCCGGTGCGGCCGAAGAAGGTGCGGATCACCGCGAGCTACGACGAGGACGTGGCGCGCTTCTTCCGGACCATGGGGCACGGCTACCAGGCGCGGATGAACGCGGTGCTGCGCGCGTACATGCTGGCGGTGGTGAGCCGGGAGATCCGGCTCAAGCGGAACGAGGACTGGAAGGGGGACGAGATTTGAGCTATCCGGGCCGGCTTTGCCTTTCGCAGGGACCGCGCCCGATGAGCCGCAGCTTTCGCAAGACCCCGATCCTGCCGATCGCAACCGGCGCGAGCGACAAGGCCTACAAGGCACAGGAGCATCGGCGCGAACGGCGGGCGGTGAAGATCGCGCTCTGGCAGGACCGGCTGCTGCCGGACCCGCTCGCCTTCGGCGATCCGTGGTCGAGCGCAAAGGACGGGAAGCGGTACCGGGCGGCGCCGGCGGCGCGCGACATGCGGAAGTGAGAGCCGGTGGCTAAGCGTGCCTGCAAGCGTTCGGCGGCTGAAGGGACGTCAGCCACGATGGCGGGCGAAGAACTCGCTGACCTCGGCGTCGGGGACCGGGTCGAACGGCTCGTCGTAGCGGCGCTGCAGCTCGGCGAGCTCTTCGTCAGTGAAGTCGGGGGCCGGCGCGTGGGTCGCGATGTAGGTCTCGATCAGGGTGGCGAGTTCGTCCTGCGCGTCGGGGGAGCGCGCGGTGCGGGCTTCGGAGAGGATGCTGGCGAGGCGGGCGTTCATGGGGGGAGGATAGCGAGGGTGGAGGCCGCCGGGAAGGAATGATTGCAGCCCGGGTAGCATGGGGAATGTGGGCGGTCAAACGACCCACCCTACTCTTGCTTAGGAGGGCGTCACTTTCTAAGCCGAACGTAAGCCCGGAAGACAGGGTCGAGAAACTCGTATGTTCCCCTCTGATCCTGTCGACGCACAAGCGCCGGGCCAAAGCTGCGGTCTATCAGGCGCGGGACAAGCTGATCCATGTGTTCAATGTCCAAGTCTTGTACTGTAGAACGAATATTCTTGAGACTTATCCCTCCATCCACCGCGTCAACCATCACATCTTCCTCGGCGAGCAATGTAAGCAGTACCGCCCTGCTTGGGCTGTCTCCTATGGCCTTTTGATATTTTGTCTCAAGAATTGGAAATGCTGTTCCGTCGGATATCTCTTGGAGTACTTGATTCAGAATATCCCACCCGATCGAATTGGTGCCTGACCTATTGCCAAGATCTACGCATCTTTTGCCTATAAGTTGCGCAAAATAAGGGTAACCCATAGATATTTGATGTATATGATCAACAACATCATTTGAAAACAACAGATATCCGTCATATAGGGAGGATGCCGTGTCGAAAATCTTTCTTGTCTCGTCTATCGACATTGGCTTAACGTGCGCATATCCCTGCTCGATAAGACGATCAAGAGATGCGTGATCCTCCATTAGCTCGCTTAGGTCATCTGCAATTCCGGAAATAGCAAACTTTAATGCATTTGAAGATAGCGACTTAATCAGAGAACCAATTCCGTTTTTATTCTGTATAACGTCGAACTCATCCAACAAAATTAGAAGTCCGTCTCGTCTCCTCCAAAATCTATTATTGTGACTAACTACGGATGAGCAAAAATTCCTGAATGTCTGAATAACATCTGCGCGGAGATTGGCGGCGTATTTTTCCGCATCTTCACCCTTCGCTCCCCATTTAGCCACTTTTAAATCAACGGCAGTGTCGGCGGCGATCGATCTAGAAAACTCCGTAAGTTCCTTTCCCCGATCTGGCACCAAGCGAAGGAGGCCGTCCTCGGGATTAGTGTCCGTGCACACCCGAAGCAGAAGGTCATTAATATCTCTTATCTGAGAGTCGCATGTGTAGAAGACCGTGTAGTACGTTCTCTTTCTGTCTGGGATCAGGTGATAGATGCCTGCCCTCGTGGCAATCTCATAGTCCCCGGTGGCAAGGAGCTGAATCTGTCTGAGTAAGGAAGACTTCCCGACACCCCTCTTCCCAAACACCGCAATCAAGCTGGATGCGGTGTTGACTGCCCGCATGGAGCTTTCAATAAGGTCAGTTCGGCCAACGAACCTTTGGGGATCGGTGATAACAGCAGAGGTGAATCCTCGCTCGGGGTCGAGAAGTCTAAATCCGCTCGCCATATCTTCCGTCCACCACTAAGAATGCTCTTGATGCGAGCACATAACGGAGGGCTACAATCGTCAAGCCCCAATTCGCTATCGGGACGGTGTGACACACGACTCGCCAACTATCTAAGCGGCTCAAGCCACAGGCACGCTTAACGCCCCCAATCTCTCCCCCAGCACCCCCAACCCCTCCACCCCGACGTTGGCGAAGGCGATGCGGAGCTGGCGCTTGGCGCGCTCGTCGCCCGGGGGGGCGAACATCGTGCCGGGGAGCATCAGGAGCGAGGCCTCGCGGACGAGGAGCGGGCAGAGGGCGTCGGAGGGGAGGGGGTGCGGGTGCTCGACGTAGGCGAAGTAGGCGCCGCAGCCTAAGGTCCGCCAGCCCGGCAAGCCTCGGAGGACGGCGAGGATGGCGTCGCGGCGGCGGAGGATCTCGAGGCGCTCGAGGCCAAGCCAGTCTGAGAGGTTGCGCAGGCCCCAGAGGGCGGACTTCTGGCCGAGCTGGGGCGGGCAGATGGTGACGGTGTCGAGGATTTTTTCGGCCTGGGCGAGGCGGGCGGCGCTGGCGATCAGGGCGCCGGTGCGGTGGCCGGTGAGGCGGAAGGACTTCGAGAACGAGTAGAGGTGGACGAGGGTGTCGCGCCAGGCGGGGTCGGCGAAGAGGTCGTGCGGGCGCGAGGGGGAGGTGCGGAAGTCGCGGTAGGTCTCGTCGAGGACGAGGGCGCCGCCACGCTCGCGGGCGAGGGCGGCGAAGGCGGCGACGAGCGCGGCGGGGTATTCGGCGCCGGTGGGGTTGTTCGGGGTGACGAGGACGACGGCGCGGGTGCGGGGGGTCCAGAGGGCTTGCGCCGCGGCGAGGTCGGGGAGCATCCGCTCGTCGCAGGGGAGGGGGATGGCCTCGATGCCGGCGAGGTCGAGCCACATCTTGTGGTTGAAGTACCACGGGACCGGCAGCAGGACGGCGTCGCCGGGGGCGGCGAGGGTGGTGATCGCGGTGCAGAACGCCTGGTTGCAGCCGGCGGTGACGGCGACCTCGTCGGGGCGGATCTCGCCGCCGTAGAGCGCGGACCAGCGCCAGGCGATCTCGGAGCGCAGCGCGGGGAGCCCGAGGACCGGGCCGTAGAGGTGGGTGTCGGCCTCGGCGCGCACCATCTCGGCCATTGCCTCGCGCAGGGGCTCGGGCGGCGGGTCGACCGGGGCGGCCTGCGACAGGTTGATGAGCGGGCGGTCGCGCGGGAAGTCGACGCCGGCGAGCCAGCGGCGCGCCTCCATCACCGGCGGCGGCGCGGTGCGAAGGACGTTGGGGCTCAGGGGCGACATGGGGCAGGGCTCCGGTCGGGGCGGCGCGCGCGAGCCTAGCGCCGCGGCGTCGGGCTTCGCAACAGCGGAGGCGGGCGGCGGGGCGGCGATTGACCGGGCGTCCCCGCGCGCGCTAAGGGAGCCGCCGAGCGCCGGAGGAGAGGCGAGCCCCGTGCTGCAGATCCAGTTCCCCGACTTCATGGCCGTGACGATCGGCCTGGTCACGTTCCTCATCGGCGAGGCCGTGAACGCGCGGGTGGCGGTGCTGCGGCGGTTCAACATTCCCGATCCGGTGACGGGTGGGCTCCTGGTGGCGCTGTTGTTCTTCGCGCTCTACCGCTTTGGGATCGTCGAGGTCGGGTTCGACACGCATGCGCGCGATCTGCTGCTCCTCATGTTCTTCACCGGGATCGGGCTGAACGCGCGGCTTGGCGACCTTGCGAGCGGCGGGCGGCCGCTCGGGATCCTCGTTGCGGTGACGGCGGTGCTGCTGGTGGTGCAGAACGTCATCGGGCTCGGTGCGGCGTGGATCGCCGGGCTGCCGGTCGGGATGGGGGTGGTGCTCGGGTCGGCGTCGCTCCTCGGCGGGCACGGGACGATCATCGCCTGGTCGCCGGAGCTGACCCAGCGCGGGCTGGCGGCGGGGCCGGAGATCGGCATCGCCATGGCGACGCTCGGGCTCGTGGTGGCGAGCGTGATCGGCGGGCCGATCGGGCGCTTCCTGATCGAGCAGAACGGGCTCGGCTCGGAGGAGACCGAGGTGAACCCGGTCGGGCTGTCGGAGCGGCCGGAGCCGGAGCCCGTCACCCGCAACGCGCTGATGCGGACGCTCTTGTGGATCTTCGTCTGCATCATCCTCGGCTATCTGCTGCAGCGCGGGATCGGGCGGATGGGCGTGATGCTGCCGCTTTTCGTGCCGTGCCTGATCGTGGGCATGGTGGTCGGCAACCTGACCGCGCTCCTGCCGTTCGTGCGGCCGGTCAGCCACACGGCGGCGCTGTCCTTGGTGTCGGAGTTCGCGCTCGGCGTGTTCCTGGCGGTGTCGCTGATGGCGCTGCAGCTCTGGGCGCTGGCGGGGATGGCGGGGACGCTGGCGGCGGTGCTGCTGGTGCAGACGATGGTGGCGGTGGCGGTCGCGGGGCTCGTGGTGTTCCGGCTCCTCGGCGAGGACTACCGCGCGGCGGTGCTGGGCGCGGGGTATGCGAGCTTCGTCGTGGGCGCGACGCCGACGGCGATCGCGACGATGACCGCCGTCACCAAGCGCTACGGGCCGTGCCAGACCGCCTTCATCGTGCTGCCGCTGGTCTCGGCGGTGTTCGTCGATCTGGCGAACGCGCTGGTGACGCAGGCCTACCTCAACCTTTTCGCCGGATAGGCCCGTTCATGCCCGACCTCCTGCTCGAGCTTTTCTCCGAGGAGATCCCCGCCCGCATGCAGCCGAAGGCAGCGGCGGACCTGAAGCGGCTCGTCACCGACGGGCTGGTGGAGCGGGGCTTGACCTATGCCCATGCGGCGGCGTTCGCGACGCCGCGGCGGCTGACGCTGGCGCTCGAGGGGCTGGCGGAGCGCTCGCCCGAGCGCCGCGAGGAGCGCAAGGGGCCGCGGGCGGACGCCCCGGCGGCGGCGGTCGAGGGCTTCCTGCGCGCAACGGGGCTCGCGCGCGAGGCGCTCGAGGTCCGCGCGGACAAGAAGGGCGACATCCTGGTCGCGGTGATCGAGCGGCCGGGGCGGCCTGCGGCGGAAATCGTCGCGGAGACGGTGACGGCGGTGGTGCGGGATTTCCCCTGGCCGAAGTCGATGCGCTGGGGCGACGGGGCGTTGCGCTGGGTGCGGCCGTTGCAGTCGATCCTGTGCCTGCTCGTGCGCGAGACCGGAGCGGAGGTGGTGCCGTTCGCGATCGATGGCATCGCCGCGGGCGCGGTGACGCGCGGGCACCGCTTCCATGCGCCGGCAGCGTTCGCGGTTTCGTCGTTCGAGGACTATGCGGCGAAGCTATTGCGCGCGCACGTGGTGCTCGACCCGGCCGAGCGGGCGGCCCGGATCGAGCACGACGCGCGGCAACTCGCGTTCGCGAGCGGGCTCGAGCTCGTCGAGGACGCAGGGCTGCTCGCCGAGAACGTCGGGCTGACCGAGTGGCCGGTGGTGCTGATGGGGCGGATCGAGCCGCGGTTCCTCGACCTGCCGCCCGAGGTGCTGCAGACCTCGATGCGCGAGAACCAGAAGTTCTTCTCGCTGCGCGATCCGGCGAAAGGCGCGATCACCGGCTATCTGGTGGTGGCGAACCGCGATACCGCCGACGATGGCGCGACGATCCTCGCCGGCAACGCGCGCGTCCTGACCGCGCGGCTCGCCGACGCCGAGTTCTTCTGGCAGAACGACCTTCGGACGCCGCTCGCGGCGATGGCGGCGAAGCTCGATGCCGTGACCTTCCACCACAGGCTCGGGACGCAGGGCGCGCGGATCGGGCGGATCGCGGCGCTGGCGCGGGAACTCGCGCTTTTCGTCGGCGCCGAGCCGGAGCTGGCCGAGCGGGCGGCGCGGCTCGCCAAGGCGGATCTGGCGAGCCAGATGGTCTACGAGTTCCCCGAGCTGCAGGGCACGATGGGGCGGCATTATGCGCTCCGCGCCGGCGAGGATCCGGCGGTGGCGGCGGCGGCGGCCGAGCACTACTCGCCGCTCGGGCCGTCGGATGCGGTACCGGTCGCGCCGGTGTCGGTGGCGGTGGCGCTCGCCGACAAGCTCGACACGCTGACCGGCTTCTGGGCAATCGACGAGAAGCCGACGGGCTCGAAGGATCCGTTCGCGCTCAGGCGGGCGGCGCTCGGGGTGATCCGGTTGCTGCTGGAGGGGCACCGGCTGCGCCTTCTCGACGTGCTGCTGCCGCCGATCCGCCGCAACCGCGCCGCCATGGCGGCACCGGCGCCTCAGCGCGAAGCAGTGCCGGATCTCTCGGCCGACCGGGTGGAGCGCGAGTGCGCGCTGGTGCTGGCCGGCGACCTCCTCGGCTTCATCGCCGACCGGCTCAAGGTGCACCTGCGCGACGAGGGGGTGCGGCACGACGTGATCGACGCCTGCTTTGCGCTCGGGGATCAGGACGACCTGGTGCTATTGGTGGCGCGGGTGCGGGCGCTGCAGGGGTTCCTGGCGACCGAGGACGGGGCGAACCTGCTGGCCGGCTACAAACGGGCGGTGAGCATCCTGGCGCAGGAGGAGAAGAAGGACGGCGTCGAGTATGCGCTCGATCCCGACCTGCGCTTCGCCGAGACCGCGGAGGAGCGCGGGCTCTTTGCCGCGCTCGACGCGGCGGAGGCGGCGCTCGGGCCGGCGCTCTTGGCCGAGGATTTCGTCGCGGCGATGGCGGCGCTCGCGAAGCTGCGCGGGCCGATCGACGGCTTCTTCGACACCACCGTCGTCAATGCGCCGAGTGCGGCGGTGCGGCGCAACCGGCTGTGCCTGCTCAACCGCATCCGGGGGGTGATGAACCGGGTGGCGGTGTTCTCGGCGATCGAGGGGTAGGGGCGGCTTGCCCGGGCTCGGGCGCCGGGGCTTCTTCGCGGATTTGGGGTACACAAATCCGCGCGCGCCTGCCTGCCCCACGGGCAGGCGCGTTACCGCGCCTCCCCAGGCAGGCGCGCGCGGATTACAAGCGGCCGGTGCAGCTGCACACTTCTCGGCCTCCGCGCGTCCCGCGCTCCAGCCGACGGCCCGGCGAACGCATGCGTTCGCTCGTCGGGCCGGGAACGCGCGAGGCGGTGCCTCGCTTGTTGCAGGTCTGGGTGGCGGACCCGCTCGTTGCAGGTTCGGGGTGACGGACTGGAGTTCGTCGGGATCGTTCATGCGACCGTCGGGTTTCGGTTTGCACGGCAAAATTTCGTGCTACGCTGCACTGCAATGAAGCCCCAGGGGATCCCGCTTGCGCCGCCCGGATCGGTGATCGGCCTCGATGCCGGCGACGCGGTGCGCGCCGAGCGCTACGGCCG
This sequence comes from Paracoccaceae bacterium, assembly GCA_039808205.1. GTDB lineage: Bacteria > Pseudomonadota > Alphaproteobacteria > Rhodobacterales > Rhodobacteraceae > Amaricoccus. Next base: position 11,098 of record JBDHSS010000072.1, read on the forward strand.
GCGTGCCGCGGATCTGGCGATGCTCGTCGGCATCGGCCTGCCGGTGCCCGAGGGTGTGGCGCTGTCGTTCGACTGCGTGGCGGCGCTGGCCGCGGGCGGGCCGATGCCGGAGCTGCCGCTCGGGCTGGCCGAGGGTGGCCTGCTCGCGCTGCGGCCGAGCCCCGAGGAACGCAGCTGGGGCGGCCCGAGCGCCACGCTCAACCTCGGCGCCTGCGCGCGCACCACCGAGCTTCTGGCGCGACGGATCGGCATCGTGCCCGCGCTCCGGCTCGAGCTGCGCGGCATCGCGGGCTTTGGCCAGCTGGTGCACGGCCTCGATCCCGAGGACGTGGAGGCGCTGGTCCGGGCGCACCTGAAGGGCGCCGCCGAGCCGGACGAGCCGGAGGAGGCGGCGTTGCGCGCGCTCGTCGCCGACGTGCGCCGGCTCTACGCGGCCGAGGTGGGCGCGCCGTGGCCGGAGGACCCGGCCGAGCAGCTGGAGGCGGCGGC
>JBDHSS010000073.1:0-11305 GCA_039808205.1 Paracoccaceae bacterium
GACGAGCTCGTGGCGCCGGGCGAGCCGCTCGGGCCGGGACAGATCTACAACTCCAACCGCTACATGCTGAAGGCGGCGCTGGCCGAACCCTGGATCGAGGCGCGCGACCTCGGCGCGGTGCGCGACGATCCCGCGGCCCTCGGCGCCGCCCTCGACGCGGCCGCGGCCTGGGCCGACCTGGTCGTGACCACCGGCGGCGTGTCGGTCGGCGAGGAGGACCACCTACCCCGCGTCGTCGCCGCCGCCGGCGGCCGGCTGGCGGTGGTCAAGGTGGCGATCAAGCCGGGCAAGCCGCTGACGCTCGGCCGGGTCGGCGGCGCGATCTATCTCGGCCTGCCGGGCAATCCGGTCGCGGCGCACGTCGGCTGGACGCTGATCGGCGCGCGCATCGCCGAGCGGCTGGCCGGGCTCGATCGCCCGGAGCCCGTCGAGACGCTGGTCACGGCCGGCTTCGATCTTTCCCGCCGGCCGGGCCGCACCGAGCTTCGGCCGGCGCGCGTGGTCAGCGTCGACGGCAGCGGTCGGTCGGTCGTGACGATCGTTCCCGGTGCCTTCTCCGCCCGCATCGCCGAGCTCGCCGCCGCCGACGGGCTGGTGGTGGTGCCGGCGGAGCTTGCCGAGGTCCGGGCAGGATCGGCGCTCCGCTTCCTGCCGTTCTGACGTCGCAGGCGGACGGCCCGCGAACTGGCCACTGTCGCCGGCGCGAGCGCCGTGCTCAAGTCGCGCCGTCCCGACTCGTTGCCGAGGCTCACCGTCATGGCCGACCTGCCGTCTTCCGCCCGCGTCGTCATCATCGGTGGCGGCATCTCCGGCTGCTCCGTCGCCTATCACCTCGCTGCCCTCGGCTGGACCGACGTGGTGCTGCTGGAGCGCAAGCAGCTCACCTCCGGTACCACCTGGCACGCGGCGGGCCTCGTCGGCCAGCTGCAGGCGAGCCAGAACCGCACCCGCCTTGCCAAGTATTCCGCCGACCTCTACGCGCGGCTCGAGGCCGAGACCGGGCTTGCCACCGGCTTCCGGCAGTGCGGCTCGATGACCGTGGCGCTCAGCCCCGAGCGCCGCGAGGAGATCATGCGCCTTGCGGCCATGGCCCGCGCCTTCGGCGTCGAGGTGAACGAGCTCACGCCCGCCGAGGTCAAGGCGATGTACCCGCACCTCAACGCCGCGGGGGTGGTCGCCGGCGTCCACCTGCCGATGGACGGCCAGGCCGATCCCGCCAACGTCGCGCTGGCGTTGGCCAAGGGTGCCCGGATGCGCGGCGCGCGCATCGCGGAGAACGTGAAGGTGACGGCGGTGACGAGTGCCGCGGGGCGCGTGACCGGCGTCGACTGGCAGAGCGGCGAAGCGAGAGGCCACCTCGCCGCCGAGCATGTGGTCAACTGCGGCGGCATGTGGGGCCGCGACCTCGCGGCGCGGAACGGAGTGACGCTGCCGCTGCACGCCTGCGAGCACTTCTACATCGTCACCGAGGCGATCCCCGGCCTCGAGCGGTTGCCGGTCCTGCGCGTGCCCGAGGAGTGCGCCTACTACAAGGAGGACGCGGGCAAGATCCTGCTCGGCGCCTTCGAGCCGGTGGCCAAGCCCTGGGGCATGGACGGCATCCGCGAGGACTTCGCCTTCGACCAGCTGCCCGAGGACTTCGACCACTTCGAGCCGATCCTCGAGAAGGCGATCGCCCGCATGCCGATGCTGGCCGAAGCCGGCATCCACACCTTCTTCAACGGCCCGGAGAGCTTCACACCCGACGACCGCTATTATCTCGGCGAGGCACCGGAGCTTCGCGGCTACTGGGTCGCCGCCGGCTACAACTCGATCGGCATCGCCTCGTCCGGCGGCGCCGGCATGGCGCTCGCCCGCTGGATGAACGACGGGGCGCCGCCCTTCGACCTCTGGGAGGTCGACATCCGCCGCGCCCAGCCGTTCCAGAAGAACCGCCGCTACCTGCGCGAGCGCGTGACCGAGACCCTCGGCCTGCTCTACGCCGACCATTTCCCCTACCGCCAGATGGCGACCGCGCGCGGCGTCCGCCGCTCGCCGCTGCACGAGCAGCTGAAGGCGCGAGGCGCCGTCTTCGGCGAGACCGCCGGCTGGGAGCGCGCCAACTGGTTCGCAGAGGCCGGGCAAGCGCCGGAGTACCGCTACACCTGGGGGCGGCCGAACTGGTTCGCGAACCAGCGCGCCGAGCACATGGCGCTGCGCGAGGGCGTCGGCCTTCTCGACATGTCGTCCTTCGGCAAGATCCGGGTCGAGGGGCGCGACGCGCTCGGGCTTCTGCAGCGGCTCTGCGCGAACGAGCTCGACGTGGCGCCGGGCCGCATCGTCTACACCCAGATGCTGAACGACCGCGGCGGCATCGAGAGCGACTTGACCGTCACCCGCCTGACCGAGACCGCGTTCCTGCTCGTCGTTCCCGCCGCGACGCTGCAGCGCGACCTGAACTGGCTCCGCCGCCACCTGGGCGACGATGCCGCGGTCATCACCGATGTCTCGGCCGGCGAGGCGGTGCTGCCGCTGATGGGGCCGCGCTCCCGCAACCTGCTCGCCCGCGTCTCGCCCGACGATCTCTCCAACGCCGGCTTTCCGTTCGGCACCGCGCGCGAGATCGAGATCGGCCTCGGGATCGCGCGCGCCCACCGGGTCAGCTATGTCGGCGAGCTCGGCTGGGAGCTCTACGTCTCCGCCGACCAGGCCGCGCACGTCCTAGAGACGCTGCTGGCGGCGGGCGAGGATCTCGGCCTCAAGCTCTGCGGCCTGCACGCGATGGACAGCTGCCGCATCGAGAAGGCGTTCCGCCACTTCGGCCACGACATCACCGACGAGGACCACGTGCTCGAGGCGGGCCTCGGCTTCGCGGTCAGGACCGGCAAGGGCAGCTTCATCGGCCGCGACGCCGTGCTCGCCCGGCGCGAGGCCGGCCTGTCGCGCCGCCTCGTGCAGTTCCGCCTGACCGACCCCGAGCCGCTGCTTTTCCACGGCGAGCCGATCCTCTGCGACGGACGGATCGTCGGGCACATCACCTCGGGCAACTATGGCCACGCGCTCGAAGGCGCGATCGGCCTCGGCTACGTGCCCTCCGCGCCCGGCGAGACGGCGGGCGACCTCCTCGTCGCATCCTACGCCATCGACGTCGCCGGGCGTGTGTGCGCCGCCGAGGCCTCGCTCGCGCCGCTCTACGATCCGCGAGGCGAGCGGATGAAGGCCTGAGCCGCGAGCCGGCGGCGCTTGACGGCTCCGCGCGGGGACCGTAGGTCGCAGGGGCCGGCGATGGCGGTTCCCGTCGGCCGGCGGGTGACTCCCGCAAATGGGGCCGCGGGCGGCACGACGCACTGCGCGCAATGGCCGCCCTCAATCACAAAACGGAGCTCGACGGATGGATCTTGAAGCGCTGCCGATCGGAGCAAACGCTCCGGAAGAGGTCAACGTGGTCATCGAGGTGCCGATCGGCGGCGAGCCGATCAAGTACGAGTTCGACAAGGCCACCAGTGCGCTCTTCGTCGACCGGTTCCTCTACACGCCGATGCGCTATCCGGGCAACTACGGCTTCATCCCGAAGACCCTGTCCGACGACGGCGATCCGTGCGACGTGCTCGTCGCCAACAGCCGCGCGCTCATTCCGGGCGCGGTGATCGCCGTCCGTCCGATCGGCGTCCTGATGATGCGCGACGAGGCCGGCGGCGACGAGAAGATCCTCGCCGTGCCAACCCGTCGCCTGACGCGGCGCTACGACAAGATCAACGAGGCCACGGACCTGCCGGAGATCACGCTGAAGCAGGTCGAGCACTTCTTCGAGCACTACAAGGACCTCGAGGAATCGAAGTGGGTCAAGGTCGATCGCTGGGGCGATGCGGCCGAGGCCGAGCGGCTGATCCAGGCGGCGCAGGAGCGCTACGCCGCTCAGGCGCGCGGCTGACCGCCGGCGAGCATGACGGCGGGCGTGCCGCCGTCGTGCCCGACGCGCGCGAGAGCCGGCAGAGGAAGATCGCCGAGATGCCTCGGATCGCTGCGCCCGTCTCCGAGCCGGCCCCGGGCTGGCTCAACCGCACCGTCGGCGGCGCGGCGCTGACCTCGGGGCTCGGCGATTTCTGCTACGAGACGACGACGGTGATCCTGCCGGGCTTCCTCGCCGTGCTCGGCATCCCGGCGGCGGTGCTCGGGCTCGTCGAAGGCACCGCCGACGCGGTGGCGAGCTTCACCAAGATGGTCTCCGGCTACATCGCCGACCGGTTCGGGCACCGCAAGGCGCTCGTCCTCATCGGCTACGGCCTGACCCCGTTCGGCCAGATGCTGATCGCGCTCGCCGCCGGCTGGCCGCTGATCCTCGCGGGCCGCATGGTGTCGTGGTTCGGCAAGGGCTTGCGCGGGCCTTTGCGCGACGCGATCATCGCGCAGGCGGTGACGCCCGAGACCCGCGGCCGCGCCTTCGGCTTTCACCGCGCGATGGACACCGTCGGCGCCGTCCTCGGGCCCCTCGCCGGCGTGGCGCTGCTCGGCTGGGCGCAGGGTTTCGGCTGGGCGGACACCGCCGCGCCGTTTCGCCTGGTGCTCTGGCTGACGCTGGTGCCGGGCAGCCTCGCGGTTCTCGCCTTCCTGCTGCTGGTCAGCGACCCCGAGCACTCGCCGAACCCGGCGCTGCGGTTCTTCTCGAGCCTCAGGGGGCTGCCCGCCGGCTTCCGGCGCTACCTCGGCGCGGTGGGCATCTTCGCAACGGGCGACTTCTCGCACTCGCTCCTCATCCTTGCCGCCACCACGCTCCTGACCGCCGACCTCGGCGTGGTGCGTGCGGCGCAGGTGGCGGGCCTCCTCTACGTGCTGCGCAACCTCGTCCAGACCGCGACCTCGTTCCCGATCGGGGCGCTGGCCGACCGCTTCGGGGCGCTGCCAGTGCTGCGCGCCGGCTATGCGCTCGGCGCGCTGACCGCGGCGCTCACCGCGCTCGCGTTCGTCGTTCATGGCGGCCTGGTCCTCCTCGCCGCGATCTTCGCGGTGGCCGGCCTCTACGTCGCGGTGCAGGAGGCGATCGAGTCGACCGCGGCCGCCGGCATGGTGCCGAAGGCGGTGCTCGCGACCGGCTACGGCGCGCTCGGCACGGTCAACGGGGCGGCGAAGTTCATCTCCTCCGCGGCCGTGGGGCTCGTCTGGACCGCGGTGTCGCCGGCCCTCGCCTTTGTGCTGGCCGCGGTCCTGATGGCGCTCGGCACCCTGGCGCTGCCGCGGGCCTGAGGCGGGCATGTGGACCTATGCAGCGATCGGGCTCTTCGGAGCGCTCGGGTGCTGGGTCCGGTTCGTGCAGACCAACCTCGTGCAGGCGGTCCTCGGGCGTGGCTTCCCCTATGCGACCCTGAGCATCAACGTGATCGGGAGCTTTCTCATGGGCTTTCTCGCTTTCGCGTTGCTCGACCGGCTGGCCGCCTCGCCGGCGCTGCGCGTCGGGATCCTCACGGGCTTTCTCGGCGGCTATACCACGTTCTCGACCTTCGAGATGGAGGCGCTGCTGCTGGCCGAAGCCGGCGAGGCGTTCAAGGCGGTGCTCTACCTGGTCGTATCGGTGGTGCTCGGCTTCCTCGCCGCAATGGGCGGCGCGTACCTCGCCAGGAGCCTTTGATATGACCGGCCGCGGCAGCTATACGGAAATTCCGCACATTCTTTGACGACTGGGTCGCGGCCAACCCGGAGATTGGCGAGGTAATGGTCGGGACCGGCGGCTGCCGGAAGTTCCGCGTCGACGGCCACGTGCTCACGCTCAATGACCTTGAGATAAGCGCGCACCGCACCGTCCGGGCGCGAGCGTCCTTGCTCCCAGTCCTTGATGCGTGCCAGCCCGAATCCGTATCGCATCGCGAATTCTGCTTGGCTCAGCCCGAGAGACTTGCGGATCGCCCGCACGTCGATCGTCTCCGGAACATGAATCGTCGCGCGGGTCTCGTCGCCTTCGGCAAAGGCGATAGCATCCGCGAGGCCGGCCCTGATCTTCTCGAAAGCACTCATCGGTTTCCCTTCCCCTTTGTTGCTCGGCCGCCCTTGGCTACCGGGTAGGTCGCAAACAGCTTCGCCGCGAGCTTCGCCAGATCGTTCCGTTCGACCTTCGTCAAATGGCCTTGTCGCCCTTCCCCAAAGCCGCCAGCAGGAACACCGGCAGGTGCTTTCCGCCGAACGCGCTAACGACACGATATCCGCCGCTCTTGCCTCCGCCCTGCCGTACGACGGGCATTGCTCGCGGCCTAACGTCCGTAGACGCCGGATTGGGCGCTCGCCGGAATGCGCGCGGCATGACACGCGCCGGCCAAGGTGGTATCGTCGACCGATTGCAATCGCCCCGACCGCGGCCATTCCGCCGGCGCAGGTTCGACATGGCCGACCCCGACGCGACCCATCCCTGGACGGACGTCATCGCGGCGGAGCGGGCGTTTCTCGACACCCGGCACGCCGGTGCGCGTCCCTATGCCACCGGCCTCGCGCTCTCGGGCGGCGGCATCCGCTCGGCGGCGGTATCGCTGGGGGTGCTGCAGGTGCTCGCGGGCGCGAGGCTCCTCAGCCACCTCGACTATCTATCCGTTGTCTCCGGCGGCGGCTACATCGGCAGCGCGCTGGCGCTGCGGCTGGCGCAGGCCGCCGACGCGGCCGCGGCTGAGGGGGTGATCCGGTCGCCCGAGGACGTCTTCTCCTATGGCACGGTCACGGCCACGAGCGCGACCGACAGCGCGGAGCTCGAGCATTTCCGCCACCACGCCGATTACCTGGCGCCGCACGGCTTCGGCAGCCTCGCCACCGGCTTCTTCATCGTCGCGCGCGCGATCCTGCTCAACCTCTTCATCTGGATCACCATCGGCGGCGCGCTGCTGGCGACGCTGATGTGGGCCGCGGCCCTGCTGCGCCACTGGCCCGCCGCTGCGGGCGCGCTCTTCATGGGCGCCACCTGCGACCGGTACTTCTTCCTGCTGCTGCTCTGGGCGGCGGCGCTGATCCTGACCCTGCTCGCGCTCAGCGTCGCGGGGATCTCGCTGTCGAGTTGGTGGGTGCGCTCCGACGGCAAGACGCGGCGGCGTAGTCGGCTTGCCTGGTGGGTGATCCTCGTCGTCGCGGTGGTCTGGGCGGTGCTGGCGGTCCTGCACATCCCGCCGCTCGCTGCCCCGCAAGCGGCGGTGGCGCCTGCGGTGGCCACGGCGATCCCGACGGGCGCGTGCCGGATCCCGTCGACCTTCGCCGGCGTCGGCACGATGACCCTGTCGGACGCGGTGCAGTTGACCCTGCCGATCCTGATCCTGCTCGCGATCTTCGTGCCGCTTCTGAGCCAGCGGCTCGCGCCGTTCCTCGGCGACGATCTCGCCTCGGCCGGCGCCAACCTGTCGGTAAAGTACGCGCGCCGGCAGGTGCAGGAGCGCCTCGCCGGGATCCTCGTCACGGTCGCGCTGGCCCTCGCCGTGCTCGGAGCGGTGCCCTTCGTCGCCGACGTCCTGACCTTCTACTTCGGCAGCCCGCCCGCCGACACCTCGCTCCCCCGCTTCGTCGGTCAGCAGATGCGCGGCGAGCACGGCGTCGAAGGCGCGCAGCGCCTGCCGCTGCACCTCTTCCTCGTCTATCTCGGCTCGGGGGCGGCGGCGCTCGTCGGCTACTACAACGCCCACATCCGCGGCCGCTTCGGCCTGCCGACCGCCGTCGTGGTCATCGTGGGCTCGGTCCTTCTGGTCTTCGGCGCCACGCTGATCGCGCATCAGGTGGCGCTGCGGCTGTTCGGGCTCGGTTGGCCGTGGCTCTGGTTCTGGGATAACCCCGCGGGCAACCACCTCGATGCCTGGCCGCAGGCCGCCGCGGCAGCGGCGACGCTGGCGGCGATCGCGCTGGCGATCTTTGTCAACGCCAACGACATGTCGCTGCAGCGCTTCTACCGCGACCGGCTGATGGAGGCGTTCATGCCGGACCGGCGGCCGGCTCCGCCTGACGGCGCGCTCGAGCCGGTTCCGGGGCCGGCAACCGTCGCCGACCGCACCACGCTCAGCTCGCTCGGGCTGGAGCGCCCGGCGGAGCGGGGATCGACACGGATGGTGCCGCGGGTGCCGATCGGCCCCTACCCTATCATCAACAGCTACCTCCTGGCGCGGCGCTATCGCGGCGGGCCGTCGCAGGCCGATCGCGACGCCCAAGAGGACCGCGACCTCGCGCTCCTCGCCAATCGGATCCGCGACCGGCGCGGCGACAGCTTCATCCTCAGCCCCTGCTTCGTCGGCTCGACGCTCACCCGGTGGCGGCGGACCGACGCGGTGATCGACGACCAGCTCACGGTGCCGACGGCGATGGCGATCTCCGGCGCCGCGGTCAATCCGGGCGGCGGCCTCGCCGGACGCGGCGTCACCGCCAACTACGCCACTGCCGTCGCCATGGCGCTCCTCAGCCTCCGGCTCGGCTATCGGATGCGCTGGCGGCAGGTGGGATGGCTCCGCACCACGCTGAACCCCTACGGCAACCACGTCTTTCCGGGGATTTCGGAAATCCTCGGCGAGCTTCTCGGCCGGCGCAGCTCCGACGACCCGGCCTTCGTCGAGCTGTCCGACGGCGGCCATTTCGATAACCTCGGGCTCTACGAGCTGGTGCGGCGCCGCTGCCGGCTGATCCTCGTCTGCGACGGCGGCGAGGATCCGACCGGCTCCTACGCCGCCTTCATCTCGGTGATGACGATGATGCGCGAGGATTTCGGTGTCGAGGTCCGCTTCGACCGCTCGCTCGATGGCGAGCGCTGCGACCCCGCGCAGCTCGTCGCGCGCGAGACGCCGGACGAGTACCCGAAGGGGGCGGAGTTCGCCGAACGCGGCTTCTTCCTCGCGACGATCCGCTACGCCGCGCACGACGACACGCTCGACACGTGCCGGGTGACCGGTGGCGCGGCCAAGGACCGCAGGGCGGCCGACCTCGGCCTCGTCATCTATCTCAAGGCGGCGATGCTGAAGGAGCTCGGCCTCGCGTCGCGCGGCTACAAGGGCGCGCACCCGGAGTTCCCCTACGAGCCGACCTCGGACCAGTTCTTCCCGCCCGAGCAGTTCAGCGCCTATCTCGACGTCGGCAACCAGATCGCGCTGCAGATGCTGCGCGAGACCAGGCTCGCGTCGTTCTTCGCAAGCGGGGAACGCCCGGACCTCGACCGGCTGCTCGCGGCGTTCCCGCCGTTGCCGACGTAGCCCTGCGTCAGGCCTCCAGCATCCGGCGCAGGAGCTCGACGTCCTCGGCGATCTGGCTGTCGGTGGTGCGGAGCTCCTCGATCTTGCGCACGGCGTGGATCACGGTTGTGTGATCGCGCCCACCGAAACGCCGGCCGATGTCGGGCAGCGACTTCGAGGTCAGGGTCTTGGCGAGGTACATCGCCACCTGCCGCGGCCGGGCGACTGCGCGGGCGCGGCGGGCGGAGAGCAGGTCCGACATGCGGAGGTTGTAGTGGTCGGCGACCTTGCGCAGGATCTCGTCGATCGTCACCTTGCGCTCGGACGCGCGCAGGATGTCGGCGAGGCACTCCTGGGTCATGTCGAGGTCGATCACCCGCCCGACCAGGCTCGCGTAGGCAAAGAGCCGGTTGAGCGCGCCCTCGAGCACGCGCACGTTCGAGCTGATGCGATGGGCGAGGAACTCCATCACCCCGCTGCCGAGCGTCACGCCGGGGTTCTTCTCGAGCTGCGTCTCGGCCTTCGCCTGCAGGATGCCGAGGCGAAGCTCGTAGTCGGTCGGGTGCAGGTCGACGACGAGGCCCCACTGCAGGCGGGAGCGGATGCGCTCCTCCATGCCGTCGATCTCGCCCGGTGCGCGGTCGGCGGAGATGACGATCTGCTTCTGCTGCTCGATGAGCGCATTGAAGGTGTGGAAGAACTCCTCCTGCGTCGAGTCCTTGCCGGAGATGAACTGCACGTCGTCAACCATCAGCATGTCGACGGAGCGGAACATCTCCTTGAAGCCGTGCATCTCCTTGAAGCGCAGCGCCGAGACGAAGCGGTACATGAACTGCTCGGCGGAGAGGTAGAGCACGCGCGCCTCTGGGTTCTGCTGGCGAACCTCCCAGGCGATGGCGTGCATGAGGTGGGTCTTGCCGAGGCCCACGCCACCGTAGAGGAAGAGCGGATTGAAGGTGACGGGCCCGGCCTCGGCGACGCCTTCGGCGACGCGGCGGGCGGCCGCGTGGGCGAGCTCGTTCGGCTTGCCGACGACGAAGTTCTCGAACGTGCAGCGGCCATCGAGGGGTGAAGCCGGCAAATCGACCTCGCCGGCGGCGGGTGCCGGCGCCGGCTCGTCCCTGGGCACGACGCGGATCGCCGGCGCAGCCGGCTCGGTCACCGCAAACTCCAGCCGGCTGACCGCCACGCCCTCCCGTCCGAAGAGCGCGCGGATCGCGTCGCCGTAGTTGCGCGTGACCCAGGTGCCGATGAAGCTCGTCGGCGCGGTGAAGCGGCCGACGCCCCCGGCGACGCCCACGAAGGCAAGCGGCTCGATCCAGTTCTTGCAGGCGTCCTGGCCGATGTGGGTCAGGAGGCCGTCGCGGACGCGGCTCCAGGCTTCGGCGGGGTCCGCCGTCTCGGGCTGCGGTCTTGGGTGCGGAGTCATCGGGGCTCGTGGGGCAAAGGCGTGAAGGGGGGTCGGGAACGCTCGCGCCCGATCCGGCCGTCTGCCGGAGCGGGCCAGGAACAGATATGGTCCGGCGCCCCCCGACGCCGTGCCCGGCGCCGGGGCGCCCGAGCCTGCGGTTCGGTGCCGGTCATTCGGCGGCGGAGAGACGCGAGACCCCCGTCGGAACACGGCACAGGAAACAATTGAGCTCACCCCCCGGGTCGGTTTCTCGTTTTGCTTGTCCGGGATCTTGCCCGGTTCTCAGGCACGCTCGAATTGGCGCTGAACTCGATGCAGCAATTCTTCTCCTCCGGAACGACAGACCTTTCGGAGCATGGTGAGTGGCTGGATTCGAGACTGTGCCTCACCATACCCGAACCGCCCCGCTGTGGACAACTGGACCGAAGGAGGAACATTCCGGTCGGCCGCAAAAAGCAAAACGCGCCCCGGAGGGCGCGTCGGCAGGCGAGATCAGGCAAGGCGCCGGTTCAGGCCCCGAGCGCCTTCACTCGGCTGGCAAGCCGCGAGATCTTGCGGCTGGCGGTGTTCTTGTGCAGCACGCCGCGCGAGACGCTGCGCATGATCTCGGGCTGGGCCGCCTTCAGCGCCGCGGCGGCGGCTTCCTGGCTGCCGCCGGAGATCGCCTCCTCCACCTTGCGGATGAAGGTGCGCATCCGCGAGCGGCGCGCCTTGTTGATGTCTGCGCGGCGCTCGGCCTGCAGCGCGC
>JBDHSS010000074.1:0-11276 GCA_039808205.1 Paracoccaceae bacterium
CGAGCGCGCGCAGCGCCGCGACGGCGGTGCCGGCGTTCTCCACCTGGTGCGCGCCGATCAGCCGCGGCAGCGGCAGATCGAGAAGCCCCTGCACGTCGAGGAAGGCGACGCGCCCGTGCTCCTCCCAGACCTGCCAGTCCTGCCCCTCGACCATCAGGGGCGCCAGCATCCGCGCCGCCCGCGCCTCGATCACCGCCAGCGCCTCCGGCTCCTGGCGTCCGACGATGCCGAGGCAGCCGCGCTTGAGGATCCCGGCCTTCTCGCCGGCGATCGCGCCCAGCGTCTCGCCGAGATACTGCTGGTGGTCGATCGAGACCGGGGTGATGACGCTGAGCCGCGGCCGCTCGATGACGTTGGTCGCATCGAGCCGGCCGCCGAGCCCGACCTCGAGCAGCGCGAACTCGGCCGGCACCTCGGCCATGGCGAGGAAAGCCGCGGCGGTGGTGATCTCGAAGAAGGTGATGGGCGCGCCGCCGTTCGCCGCCTCGCAGCGCGCGAGGTAGCCGGTCAGCCGATCCTCGTCGATGAGCGCGCCAGCGAGCCGGATGCGCTCGTGAAACCGCGCAAGGTGCGGCGAGGTGTAGGCATGCACGCGCGCGCCGGTCGCCTCAAGCCCGGCGCGCAGCATGGCGACCACCGAGCCCTTGCCGTTGGTGCCGGCGACGTGGATCACCGGCGGCAGCTTGCGCTCGGGATGGTCGAGCGCCGCGAGCAGCCGCTCGATGCGGTCGAGCGACAGGTCGATGACCTTCGGGTGCAGGCTCGTCAGCCGCTCCAGGATCCGGTCGCTGCCGGTCACGGCGCCTCGACCGGCGTCGCCTCCTCGGCGGCGGGCGCCGGCAGGTCGCCATGGGAATAGGGCGGGCTGTTGGTCAGGAGCCGGAGGATCGTCGCGATCTCGTCGCGCAGGGCCTTGCGCGGCACGACGCGGTCGATCATGCCGTGCTCCAGCAGGTATTCCGCGCGCTGGAAGCCCTCGGGCAGGGTCTCGCGGATGGTCTGCTCGATCACCCGCGGCCCGGCGAAGCAGATGAGCGCGCCCGGCTCGGCGAGCTGCACGTCGCCGAGCATGGCATAGCTCGCGGTCACGCCGCCTGTCGTCGGGTGTGTCAGCACCACGACGTAGGGTAGCCCCGCCTCCTTCAGCATCTCGACCCCCACCGTCGAGCGCGGCATCTGCATCAGCGAGAGGATGCCCTCCTGCATCCGCGCGCCGCCCGCGGCGGCGAACAGCACCAGCGGGCACTTGCGCTTCACCGCGCGCTCGGCGGCGGCGATGATGGCGTTGCCGACGTACATCCCCATGGAGCCCGCCATGAAGGCGAAGTCCTGCCCGGCGCAGACCACCTTCAGCCGGCCGATCTCGCCCTCGGCGACCAGCATCGCCTCGGCCTCACCGGTCTTCTTGCGGGCCTCGCGCAGGCGGTCGGGGTACTTCTTCTGGTCCTTGAAGGCGAGCGGATCGGCGATCGGCTTCGGCACCGGCACCTCGACGAACACCCCGCCGTCGAAGAGCGCGGCGAAGCGGTCGCGGGGCGAGATCGCCAGGTGATGGCCGCAATTGGTGCAGACGTTGAGATTGTCGGCGAGCTCGCGGTGAAACAGCATGGTGCCGCAGTTGTCGCACTTGACCCAAAGGTTCTCCGGCACCTCGCGGCGCGAGAAGAGCGAGTTGATCTTCGGGCGGACGTAGTTGGAGATCCAGTTCATGCAGGCCGGCTCCCTCGGCGGCGATCGAGCGTCTAGATAGAACCCGGCCCCCGCGAATGCAATCGCCCCTCCCTGCCGGACGCCGTCGCTCCCGCCCGCCTTGACGAACGAGGAACCGCGCTATGCTTCTCATCATGCCGACCTCCGTTCCAATCCGCACCAAGCGCGTCTACGAGGCTCCCGAGCCCGCCGACGGGACGCGCATCCTCATCGACCGGCTCTGGCCGCGCGGCCTGGCCAAGGCCGACGCGGGCCTCGCGGAGTGGCTGAAGGACGTGGCGCCGAGCGACGAGCTCCGCCACTGGTTCGGCCACGACCCCTCGCGCTTCGCCGAGTTCACCCGCCGCTATCGCGCCGAGCTTGCCGACAAGGCCGACGATCTCGACCGGCTCGAGGCGCTGGCGCGGAAGGGCCCGCTGACCCTCGTCTACGCCGCGCACGATGCCGAGCACAACAACGCGCAGGTGCTGGCGGACGTCCTCCGCGAGCGCCTGGCGCACGGGTAGCGCGACGGTCGAAGCGGCGCGCGGAGCGGGAAGCGATGACGGAAGCGTGGCGAGCGGTCGACGGCTATCTGGCGGAGCGGCTGATCCCGCCCGACCCGGTCCTCGACGCGGTGCTGGCGGCGAACGCCGCGGCCGGCCTGCCGTCGATCGACGTGTCTCCCGTGCAGGGACGCTTCCTGACGCTCTTGGCGATGATCGCCGGCGCGCGGAGGGTCCTCGAGATCGGCACGCTCGGCGGCTACTCGACGATCTGCCTAGCGCGCGCCCTGCCCGACGACGGCCGCCTGGTGACGCTCGAGGCCGACCCGCACCACGCCGAGGTCGCGCGCCGCAACATCGCCGGCGCCGGGCTCGCGGCAACGGTCGAGCTGCGCCAGGGCCGCGCGCTCGACCTCCTGCCCGACCTCGCGGCGCAGGCGCCGTTCGACCTCGTGTTCATCGACGCCGACAAGGGCAACAACCGCGCCTATCTCGACTGGGCGCTCCGCCTCGGCCGCTCCGGCACGGTGATCGTCTGCGACAACATCGTCCGCGACGGGCGCGTCACCGACGCCGGCTCGACCCGGTCCGACGTCGTCGGCACCCGCGCGCTCCTCGACGCCCTCGCCGACGATCCTCGCCTCGTGGCCACGGCGCTGCAGACCGTCGGGGTGAAGGGATGGGACGGCTTCGTGCTCGCCGCGATGCGGTAGGCGCACCTCGCTCCCGGCAACCCCGGCGCGCCGCTTCGCATTGATGACGCGGGTGCCGGCATGGGATAAGCCAGCCCGACCGCAGCGATGGCCGCCCGGTCGCCCGGCGCACCGGCATCAGGCGGCGTGAGTGAGAAGGAAGGACGTCATGAAGCACCTCGCCGTCGCGGCGCTTGTCGCCGCGCTCTCCGCCACCGCGCTGCCCGCTGGCGCCGACACCATCCGCGTCGGCATGTCCGGCGGCTATTTCCCCTTCACCTTCGTCAAGCAGGACCAGCTGCAGGGCTTCGAGGTCGACTTCATGAACGCGATCGCCGCGATCACCGGCGACACGGTGGAGTTCTCGACCATGGCGTTCTCGGGCCTGATCGGCGCGCTCGAGGCGGGCCGGATCGACACCGTGGCGAACCAGATCACCATCACCCCCGAGCGCGAGGCGAAGTTCGTCTTCACCCAGCCTTACGTCTACGACGGCGCCCAGGTCGTCACCCGCAAGGGCAACGACGCGATCCGGGGCGTGGAGGATCTCAGGGGCAAGACGGTGGCCGTCAACCTCGGCTCGAACTTCGAGCAGCTCCTGCGCGACCTGCCCTTCGCGAACGAGATCACCATCAAGACCTACGACAGCAACATCGAGCAGGACACGGCGCTCGGCCGCGTCGACGCCTTCGTGATGGACCGCGTCTCGACGGCGCAGGTGATTGCGCAGTCGCCGCTGCCGCTGCAGCTCGCCGGGCCGCCGTTCTCCGAAATCCGCAACGCGCTGCCGTTCCGCAAGGACGCCGCCGGCGAGGCGCTGCGCGACAAGGTCGACGCGGCGATCACCACGCTCAAGGCCAACGGCACCTTGAAGGCGATCTCGGAGAAGTGGCTCGGCTCCGACGTCACGGCGCCCGCCGGCTGAGCCATGGTCATCGACCTCGGCTACATGGCCGGCCTCGTGCCGGTCATCCTGCGCTACGTGCCCCTCACCCTCGCCATGGCCGTCGTCGCGATGGCGATCGCGCTGGTGCTCGCCGCGGCGCTCGCGATCGTCCGGGTGCTGAAGGTGCCGGTGCTCGGTGGGGTCGTCGCCGTCTTCATCAGCTTCTTCCGCGGCACGCCGCTCCTCGTGCAGCTTTTCCTCTTCTACTACGGCCTGCCGCAGCTCGTCCCCGCCTTCCGCGCCATCGACGGCGTGACGGCGGCGGTGATCGGGCTCACGCTGCACTTCGCCGCCTACATGGCCGAGAGCATCCGCGGCGCCATCCTCGGCATCGACCGCAGCCAGTGGGAAGCCGGCGCCTCGGTCGGCATGACCCGGCTGCAGCTGATGCGGCGGATCATCCTGCCGCAGGCGGCGCGGGTGGCGGCGCCGACGCTGCTCAACTACTTCATCGACATGATCAAGAGCACCTCGCTCGCCTTCACCCTCGGCGTCACCGAGATGATGGGGGCGGCGCAGAAGGAGGCCGCCGGCAGCTTCCGCTACCTCGAGGCCTTCCTCGTCGTCGCGCTCATCTACTGGGCGATCGTCGAGGCGCTCTCCTTCGTGCAGCGCCGGATGGAGATCCGCCTCGGCCGGGCGTTCGCGCGATGATCCGGATCCGCGGCCTCGTCAAGCGCTTCGGCAGCCGCACCGTGCTCGACGGCATCGACCTCGACATCGCCCCCGGCGAGCGCATCGTCGTCATCGGCCCGTCGGGCACCGGCAAGTCGACGCTGCTCCGGTGCCTGAACTTCCTCGACCCCCCCGACGCCGGCACCATCACCGTGGGCGACCTCACCGTCGACGCCGCGCACGCCTCGCGCCGCGAGGTCCTGGCGCTCCGCCGCCGCACCGCCTTCGTGTTCCAGAACTACGCGCTCTTCGCCAACAAGACCGCGCGGCAGAACCTGACCGAGGCGCTGGTGGTGGTGAAACGCATGGCCCCGGCCGCCGCCGACGCCCGCGCCGAGGCGATCCTCGCCGAGATCGGGCTTCTCGACCGCGGCGACGCCTATCCCGCCGCGCTCTCCGGCGGCCAGCAGCAGCGCATCGGCATCGGCCGGGCGATGGCGCTCGACGCCGAGCTGATGCTGGTGGACGAGCCGACCTCGGCGCTCGACCCCGAATGGGTGGGCGAGGTGCTCGCGCTCCTCATGCGCGTTGCCGAGCACCGCCAGACCATGCTCATCGTCACCCACGAGATGCAGTTCGCCCGCGAGATCGCCGACCGGGTCCTGTTCATCGACGGCGGTCGCATCGTCGAGGCGGGCCCGCCGGCGGCGATCTTCGAGACGCCGAAGGACACGCGGCTGCAGGCGTTCCTGCGCCGGGTCGGATGACATGAGCGCCCCGCGCGCGTCGGGTCGGCCCAGTACGGCAGCCAGGCGCGGCTTCTCACTGGGCATCATGCCGCCAGCGCCCGCATTAAGCTTGTCGCTGCGGAAGGTTTGCCTGCGAGGCCCTCCACGATGCACCGTCAGATCAGGGGCGGTCACGCGTTAACCATGCCGAGCGACCGCCCGGGGCGCTCACGGCGCCGGGATGAACTCCGCGTCATCGCCGGGCGGCAGCCTGAACGGGCCGTGCGCCCAGTCGCCGGCGCGCCAGGCGGCCTTGGCGGCCTCGATGCGCTCGCGCGAGGAGGCGACGAAGTTCCACCAGATGTAGCGCGGGCCGCCGAGCGTCTCGCCGCCGAGGAGCATCAGCCGCGCGCCCTCGGGCCCGGCGGTGATGGCGAGGCGGTCGCCGGGGCGGAAGGTCATCATCTGCATCGCGCCGAAGTCCTGGCCGGCGATCGTGACGCTGCCGGAGACGATGTAGAGGCCGCGGTCCTCGTGGCCGTCGGGCAGCGGCACGCGCGCGCCCGGCGCCAGCTCGACGTCGGCATAGAACATCTCGGACGCGGTGCTGACCGGTGCGCGCTCGCCCCAGGCGGTGCCGAGGATCAGCCGCGCCGCGGCGCCGTCCGCGGCGATGACCGGCAGACGCTCCTTGCCGACGTGCTCGAAGGCGGGTGCCGCGTCCTCGGCGCGCTCCGGCAGCGCCACCCAGGTCTGGATGCCGAAGAGCGAGCTCGGCGCTGCCCGCGTCGCTGCGCTGGTGCGCTCGGAATGGGTGACGCCGCGGCCGGCGATCATCCAGTTGACCGCGCCCGGATGGATCATCTGGTCCGAGCCGAGGCTGTCGCGGTGCTGGAACTCGCCGCGGAACAGATAGGTGACGGTGGCGAGCCCGATGTGCGGGTGCGGCCGCACGTCGATGCCCTGGCCGGTGACGAACTCGGCCGGCCCCATCTGGTCGAAGAAGATGAACGGCCCGACCATCTGCCGCCGCGGTGCCGGCAGCGCGCGCCGCACCTCGAAGCCGCCGAGGTCGCGGGCGCGCGGCACGATGAGGGTCTCGATCGCGTCGACCGAGGCCGCGTCCGGGCAGGCGGGGTCAAGCGTCGGGTTCCAGCTCACGGCCGGGCGCCCTCGAGCACGTCGGCCCAGTCCGGGTGGCGGCGGAACTGCGCTGCCGCGAACGAGCAGAGCGGCATCACCTTGAGCCCCTTGGCGCGGAAGTCGGCGACCGCACGCGCCACCAGCGCCGCGGCGATGCCCTGGCCGCGGAAGGCGCCGGGCACGCCGGTGTGGTCGATGATGACCAGGCGCTCGCCGGCGCGGCTGAAGGTCATCTCGGCCTCGGCGCCGTCGGCGCGATAGACGTAGCGGCCCTTGCCGCCGGTTTCCTCGAGCGTGATGTCGTCGGCGTCGATGGCCATTGTCGTCTCCTCAGGGATTGTCAGTGCAGGAACGCGGCGATCGCCGGGATCTCGCCTTGCGCGATCTCGTGGCCGCCCGGGTGCCAGTCGAGCGTCACCGCAGCACCCTGGGCGCGGAACCAGTCAGCGAGCGCGCGGGTCGCCTCCGGCGGGCAGATCGGGTCGCGCTCGCCGGCGGTGATGAGCGTCTGCGTCGTGACCGGCGCCGGCGCCGGCGTCCACGGGATCAGCGGGTGCATCAGGACCGCGCGCTCGAAGAGTGCCGGGCGCGCGAAGATCACGCTCGCGAGGATGTTGGCGCCGTTGGAGTAGCCGAGCCCGATCACGCGCGAGGGGCGGACCGCGGCGACCTGCGCCTCGACGAAGCCCGCCATCGCCACGGTGCGCCGGGCGAGGTCGGCCATGTCGTAGCGTCCCTCGCCGGTGCGCCGGAAGAACCGCAGCGCGCCCGCCTCGCTCACGTCGCCGCGCGGCGCGATGATCCCCGCCTCCGGCATCAGCTCGCGCACGAGCGGCACGAACTGCGCCTCGGTGCCGCCGGTGCCGTGAAAGACGAAGACGAGCGGCCGGGCTTCACCGATCCGCTCGGCGTGGTGGCGGTAGCTGTCGGCGGCATCGGTCAAGGCAAGCGGCATGGCCCATCTCCTCGGGTGGTCACGCCGCAAGGTAAGCCGGATCCTGAACGAGACAAACCGCCGGTTGCCCGACGGTCTGTTGCTCGGGTAGCGACAGCTTACGCGACGAGGCCGAGGGCGAGGAGCAGGCAGAGGCTGACCGCGCCGAGCCCGGCAAGCGACAGGACCACCGCCGCGGTCACCCGGCCACCGGCCCGGGCCAGCGCCCGCACGTCGGTGCCGAGGCCGAGGCCAGCCATCGCGACGACGGTGAGGAAGGTGGCGACGTGGCCGATCGAGGGCAGCGCGGCGTCGGGGACGAGGCCGGCCGAGCGGCAGAGGACGAGCGCGAGGAAGCCGATCACGAACCACGGCATCACCTGGCCGAGCCGCGGCCGGCGAACCGCCTCGCGAACCTCCTGGGCCGGCGCTCGGCCACCGAGGCGCGGCGCGAGGAAGGCGAGGACGAGGCAGACCGGGCCGAGCAGCGACACCCGGACGAGCTTGACCAGCGTGCCCATCTGCACCGCGGTCGCGCCGAGCGGGGCCGCCGCGGCGATCACCTGCGGCACGGCATAGACGGTGAGGCCGGCAAAGGCGCCGTAGGCGAGCGGGCTCATGCCGAGCGCAATGCCCATGAGCGGCAGCGCCAGCACCACGGCAATACCGAGGACGGCGGTGAAGGCGATCGCCGCGGCCACGTCCTCGCCGTCGGCGTCGATCACCGGCGCGACGGCGGCGATCGCCGAGTTGCCGCAGATCGAGTTGCCGCAGGCGACGAGGAGCGCCATGCGCGGCGGCAGCCGCAGGCAGCGCCCGATGAGGAAGCTCGCGGCGATCGCCACGACGACGACGCCGGCGATGCCGCCGAGAAGCGCCGGACCCGCGGCGAGCACGGTGCCGATCCCGAGCGAGGCGCCGAGCAGCACGACCGCGATCTCGAGCGGATACTTGGCCGCGAAACTCGATCCGGCGCGCCAGCGCGGCCCGGTCAGGAGCACGCTCCGCACCACGGTGCCGAGCAGGATGGCGAGGACCAGCGCCTCGAGCCAGGCACGCCCGAAAAGCTCGGTCTCCACCCTCTCGAGCCCGTAGGCGGCGGCGGTGACGGCGAGGGCGAGGCCGAGGCCCGGCAGGAGCGGGCGGAGCGTTGCGGCGGGGCGGGCGAGAGCGAGGGTCATCGGGGCTACCTTCCTTGGTTGACCCTTGTGTACCTCATGCGCGCGTCATCGATCCAACCGAACGTTCTTATCATTACGATCGACAAATCCGAACGGTTGGCGCAAGCTCGGGCCATGACCCTCGACCAGCTTCGAATCTTCGTGGCGGTGGCGGAGCGGCAGCACGTGACCGCCGCCGCCCGCGCGCTCAACCTCACGCAGTCGGCGGTCTCCGCGGCGATCGCGGCGCTCGAGGCGCGCCACGACGTGCGGCTGTTCCACCGCGTCGGCCGCAGCATCGTGCTGACCGACGCGGGCCGGCTGTTCCTCGACGAGGCGCGCCACGTGCTCGCCCGCGCCGATGCGGCGGAGCGCGCGCTCGACGACCTCGGCGCGCTTCGCCGCGGCACGCTTCGGGTGGTGGCGAGCCAGACGATCGCCGCCTACTGGCTGCCGCCGCTCCTCGCCCGCTACCACCGGCGCTATCCGGGGATCGAGGTCGACCTCGCGATCGGCAACACCGAGCAGGCGGCGGCACGGGTCCACGACGGCGCCTCCGATCTCGGGATCGTCGAGGGCCTCGTCGACGATCCGGCGCTCGCGAGCTGGCAGGTGGGCGCCGACCGGATGGTGCTGGTGCAGTCGCTGCCCTGGGACGTGCGGCCGATCGACGCGCGCTGGCTGGCCGCCGCGCGCTGGGTGCGGCGCGAGCCGGGCTCGGGCACCCGCTCGGCGATCGACGCCGTGCTCGGCGGCCTCGGGCTCGACCCGGACGCGCTCGATGCGCTCGTCATGCCGTCGAACGAGAGCGTGCGCACCGCGGTCGAGGCCGGCGCCGGCATCGCCGCGCTCTCCTCGCTCGTCGTCGGCCCGGCGCTCGCCGCCGGCACGCTGCACGCGCTGCCCTTCGAGCTGCCGCCGCGGCCGTTCCACGCGCTGCGCCACAAGGAGCGCTACCGCCCGCGCGCCGCGGATGCGCTGGTCGAGATCCTGGCTGAGGAAGGCGGCGACGGCGCGCGGCGCACGGGGCGCAAGGCGGGGTAAGTCGGCACCCCCGACCGAAGCTCCGGCCGCAGGCCGGAGCGAGTCCCGGCCCGACAGGCGTTTGCCGGGCCGTCGGCTGGAGCGCGGGACGCGCGGAGCCGAAGACGTGCCGCCGGATGCGAGCATTATAAGCCCGCATCCTAACCCCCTCTTAAGCTTTGCGTCCCACCCTGGCCCGGCGTCGCGTTGGCCTCGGAGGAGGCCGGATCGGCAGCCTGGTTTCTCGAGTGTGTCCTGGCGGGCCCGTTCCCGCCGCTTTCGGCGAAGCGCTGGCGGCCGGGCTCGGCCCGCCGCCGGCGCGCCATCCGGTCACCTGGCCAGCGCGGCGCGCACGCCTCCGCTCAAGGCCACTTCGCCACTGGCGGCAGCGACATCAGCACCGCCTCGGGATTGTGGCCGGTCTGCAGGCCGAAGCGGGTGCCGCGGTCGTAGACCAGGTTGAACTCGGCGTAGTGGCCGCGCTTCACCAGCTGGATCTCGCGCTCGGCCTCGGTCCACGGCTCGCGCATGTGCCGCTCGGTGAGCGCGGGGAAGACCGCGAGGAACGCGCGGCCGACGTCCTGCGTGAAGGCGAAGTCCGCCTCCCAGTCGCCCGAGCACAGGTCGTCGTAAAAGATGCCGCCGACGCCACGCGGCATGCCGCGGTGGCGAATGAGGAAATAGTCGTCGGCCCAGGCCTTGAACCGCGGGTAGTAGCTCGCATCGTGCGCGTCGCACGCGGCCTGCAGCGCGGCGTGGAAGGCCGCGGTGTCCTCGGCCACCTCGAGCATCGGGTTGAGGTCGGCGCCCCCGCCGAACCACCAGGCCGCGGGCGTCCAGAACATCCGCGTGTTCATGTGCACCGCCGGCGTGCGCGGCGAGCGCATGTGCGCGACGAGGCTGATGCCCGACGCCCAGAACCGCGGATCAGCGGCGAGCCCCGGCACCTCGCGCCGCGCGGTCAGGCTGCGCTCCGCCTCGGGCGACAGCCGGCCGTGCACCGTCGAGACGTTGACCCCGACCTTCTCGAACACCCGGCCGTCGCGCATCACCGCCATCACGCCGCCGCCGGCGTCCTCGGCCGCGTCGGAGCCCGACCGGCGCGTCGCGCGCCGCTCGAAGCGCCCGGCAGGAAGCCCGGCGAAGGGGCCGCAATCCTGTGCGTCCTCGAGCGCCTCGAACGCCGCGCAGATGCGATCGCGCAGCTCCGCGAACCAGGCCTCGGCGCGCGCGCGCTCCTCGGTCAGCGCGTCGATGGCGGTCAGCCCTTCTTCAGCACGCGCCGGCCGAGCAACTCGGCGATCTGCACGGCGTTGAGCGCCGCACCCTTGCGGAGATTGTCCGACACCACCCACATCGACAGGCCGTTGTCGATCGTCGAATCCTGCCGGATCCGGCTGACATAGGTCGCGTACTCGCCCACGCACTCGACCGGCGTCACGTAGCCACCAGCCTCGCGCTTGTCGACGACGAGCACGCCCGGCGCCTCGCGCAGGATCTCGCGTGCCTCCGCCTCGTCGAGGTGGTCCTCGGTCTCGACGTTGATCGCCTCGGAGTGGCCGACGAAGACCGGCACCCGCACGCAGGTCGCCGTAACCTTGATCGACGGGTCGACGATCTTCTTCGTCTCCGCCACCATCTTCCACTCCTCCTTGGTGGAGCCATCCTCCATGAAGACGTCGATGTGCGGGATGACGTTGAAGGCGATCTGCTTGGGATAGACGTGCGGCGCGACCTCCTGGCCGGGAACGTAGATGCCCTTAGTCTGGTTCCAGAGCTCGTCCATCGCCTCCTTGCCCGAGCCCGAGACCGACTGGTAGGTGGCGACGACGACGCGCTT
>JBDHSS010000075.1:0-11244 GCA_039808205.1 Paracoccaceae bacterium
CGCTCGGATGGCGGCCGGGCGGCTGGCCGCGGCTCGAGGCGTTCCTCGACGAGGCTTTCTGAGGCTCACCGTCGCTGACGAGGCGCGGCGGCGTGGTGGCGGACCGGGCGGTCGGCGGCCTCGTTCCAGCCCGGGTCGTTGTGCTTGATGCGGCGCGCGACCAGCACCGCGAGCGGCCAGGAGATCAGGAAGCCTATGACGATGGCGCCGAAGATCGGGACCCAGCCGACCCAGCCGAGGCTGATGACGAGGATGAGGAGCGAGCCGACGACGACGGCGTTCGTCATCAGCGCGATCACGTATCGAAGGCGGAACATGGCGACTCTCCTTTCCGGCGGCGCCTCTGGGGCTGTCCTTTTGGACAAGTGGGGTAGCGGGGCGGTACGGCAACCCGGCCGAGCATGTCCGAGAGGATGAGTCGCGCCGAGGCGCCGCCGTCTGTTACAGCGTCCGCCAGGAGAGGAGCCCCTGCGATGTCCGCCGATCCACGTCTGCCCGTGACCGTGCTTTCCGGATTCCTGGGCTCGGGAAAGACCACGCTTCTCAACCATGCGCTGAACAACCGCGAGGGGCGGCGAATCGCGGTCATCGTCAACGACATGTCGGAGGTGAACATCGACGCGGACCTCGTTCGCGCCGAGGGTCCCGAGTTGCTGCGGCGCGACGAGACGCTGGTCGAGATGACCAACGGCTGCATCTGCTGCACGCTGCGCGAGGATTTGCTGACCGAGGTGCGGCGGCTCGCCGGCGAAGGCCGCTTCGACTACCTGCTGGTTGAATCGACCGGCATCTCCGAGCCGCTGCCGATCGCGGCGACCTTCGACTTCCGCGACGAGGCGGGACAGAGCCTCTCCGACGTGGCGCGCCTCGACACCATGGTGACGGTGGTCGACGCGGTGAACCTCACCGCCGATTTCGAGAGCCGCGAGTTCCTGCGCGACCGCGGCGAGAAGCGCGACGAGGAGGACGCGCGCACCATCGTCGAGCTCCTGGTCGACCAGATCGAGTTTGCCGACGTGATCGTCCTCAACAAGGTCGGGCTCGCCGGGCCGGAACGCACCGCGGCCGCTCGGCGCATCATCGCGAGCCTCAATCCCGGCGCGCGGCTGATCGAGGCCGACTTCTGCGACGTGCCGCTCGCCGACATCTTCGACACGCGCCTGTTCGATTTCGAGGCCGCGCGCACCCGCCCGCTCTGGGTGCAGGAGATGAACGGCTACGCCGACCACGTGCCCGAGGACGAGCAGTACGGCATCTCCCACTTCGTCTGGCGCGCCCGCGCCCCGTTCGATGCCGCACGCGTGCGCGCGGTGCTGACGGGGCCGTTGCCCGGGGTGATGCGCGCCAAGGGCTGGCTCTGGGTCGCGAGCCAGCCCGACCTGATCCTCGAGTACAGCCTCGCCGGGGCGCTCGCCGACATCCGTCCGATGGGCCGCTGGTGGGCGGCGATGCCGCGGGCCGCCTGGCCGCCCGAGGCGGACGTGCAGGCGCGGATCCGCGGGAACTGGCAGGCGCCGTTCGGCGACAGGCGCCAGGAGCTGGTCTTCATCGGCACCACGCTCGATCAGCAGGCGATCAGCGGCGCGCTCGATGCGTGCCTCGTGCGGCAGCCAGCGCGCGCCGCACAACCATAGCGTTAGTCATCGTCGCAGGACGGTGGCAGATGCGCGTTCCGCGCATTGCCTCGGCGCGATTGTGTTCATGCAGCACGCAGAGTTAATCTTGGTGCTGCGAATTGCTGACTTGGTTAATCGACGAGTCTACTAAAAGATATTTGACATTCTCCGGGCATGCGGTCTAACTGCCCCCGGGTGAGTGAGGGGTGCGAAGAGTGAGTGAGGGCTCGCTCCCGCGGAGTTCAGAGTCGAGCTCCCCCGCTCGCGCTGAGCGCATTATGGGGTGGTCGCTGCAATGAACCAGATCGTTGACGAGAATGCTATCGTCGAAGGGCGTGCGCCCAAGTCGTATTGGGATGTCGAGCATAGCAACACCATCGAAGGTTTTGCGACCAACATCAGCATCAATGCCGGGACGGCGGTCGATTTCAAGATCAACGTAAACAACAACGCCGGGAGCGACTACAAGGTCGAGATCTTCCGTCTCGGCTACTACGGCGGCGACGGCGCGCGCGAGGTCGCGCAGTGGACCAACACCGACGCGAAGGTGCAGCCGAACGCGCTTTTCGACGCCTCGCGCGGGCTCACCGACGCCGGCAACTGGTCGGTCACCGACACCTGGAACGTGCCGGCCGACGCGGTGTCCGGGGTCTACCTCGCCCGCCTGCAGCGGCTCGACGCCAACGGCAACCCGATCGACGGCCAGACCAATCAGATTCCGTTCATCGTCCGCAACGATGGCGAGCATCACGATATCGTGCTGCAGACCTCCGACACCACCTGGCAGGCCTACAACGGCTGGGCGGGCAACAACGGCCAGGTCGGTGCCAACCTCTACGGCGACCCGAGCGGCAAGGTCGACTGGGATCCGATCCCGGGGGCGGGCCCGCACTCGCAGGACCGCGCCTACGCGGTCAGCTACAACCGGCCGATCATCACCGACAATGGCCAGAGCTATGCGTCCGGCGCGCAGGACTACGTCTTCGGCGCCGACTACGCCGCGATCCAGTGGCTCGAGAAGAACGGCTACGACGTCTCCTACATCTCGGGCGTGGACACCGACCGGCTGGGGGCGAACTACCTCAAGAACTACAAGGCGTTCATTTCCGTCGGCCACGACGAGTACTGGTCCGGCGGCCAGCGCGCCAACGTCGAGGCGGCGCGGGACGCGGGCGTCAACCTCCTGTTCTGGAGCGGCAACGAGTGCTACTGGAAGACGCGCTGGGACACCGCCTACAGCGCCGACGGCACCCCCTATCGCACGCTCGTCTGCTACAAGGAGACGCTGGCCGTCGCCGATCCGAACGCCGGGCCTGCGGACTATTACAACCTCGACCCGAGCGACATCTGGACCGGCACCTGGCGCGACACGCGCTTTCACGGCAACCCGCTCGCCGGCGGCGGCAACCCGGCTGACGTCGACCCGATCACCGGGCTCTGCCCGTATTGCCACTGCGGCGAGAATCAGCTGACCGGCCAGCTGTTCGGCCCCGACGGCACCGGCAAGTTCGGCGCGCTCGACGTGCCGTCGCAGTACGCCGGCCTCCGGGTCTGGCGCGACACCACGGTCGCCGACGGCGGCAAGCTCGACATCGCGCCGGGCATTCTCGGCTACGAGTGGGACACCTCGCCCGACGACCTGCTGCGGCCCGAGGGGCTCATCAAGCTGTCCGGCACGACGATTCCCTGGGACGGCATCCTGCTCGACCAGGGCAACGAGATCGGGCCGGGCACCGCCACCCACAACCTCTCGCTCTACCGCGCCGAGAGCGGCGCGCTGGTCTTCGGCGCCGGCACCGTCTTCTGGAGCTGGGGCCTGAGCGACGAGCACGACAGCTCGCCCTATGGCGCCAACATCGCCAACACCGACCTGCAGCAGTTCACCATCAACATGTTCGCCGACATGGGGATTCAGCCCGGCGTGACCGACGCCTTCCTGATCTCCGAGGGCCTGAAGCGGGCGACCTCCTCGCCCGACCACGCGGCGGCGACCGCGGCGATCGGCACGGTGCCCGGGCATATCGCGGCGTTGTCGCCGGCGACGATCAGCGGCACGGCGACCGACAACGACGGCAACCCGCTGACCCCGGACGGCAAGGTCGCGGTGGTGGAGGTCTCCACCGACGGCGGCGTGACCTGGCGGGTCGCGAACACCACCGACGCCTGGGCGCACTGGACCTACACCTGGACGCCGAGCAAGGAGGGCACCTACAACCTGCAGGTGCGCGCCATCGACGACAGCCTCAACATCTCCAACATCCTCGCCGACAAGCAGACGGTCTCGGTGAGCACGCCCGACCACTACAGCTTCTTCGGCGGCGTCGCGCCGAAGAGCTCGTCCGCGACGCTCTACTCGGAGACGCAGCCGGTCGAGCTCGGCATGCGGTTCTCCGTCGACCGGACCGGCCAGGTGACCGAGATCAAATACTGGCGCTCGAGCCTCGATGCCGGCGACACCGACGTCCGCGACGGCCACCTGTGGCGCGCCGACGGCACGCTGCTCGCCACGGTGACCTTCACCTCGACCGCCGGCCAGTCCGGCTGGCAGACCGCGACGCTGTCGACGCCGGTCAGCCTGCAGGCGGGCGTCAACTACGTCGTCTCCTATCACACGGCCAACAACTACGTCGCCTCAACCGACTTCTTCCACCCCGACCGCGAGGTGGCCTTCGACGGGCTCGACAACGACGCGTTCTGGGGCCCCTACGGCGTGATCCGCTCGCCGATGGACGGCAGCGGCGGCGGCAACGGCGTCTACAGCTACGGCAACGGCATGCCGAACCAGAGCTTCGGCGGCTCGAACTACTGGGTCGACGTCACCTTCGATCCGGCCGACGTGGCGAGCAATCGCGCGCCGACGATCACCTCGCCGGCCGCCTACTCGTCTCCGGAGAACAAGGCGATCGTCGGGACGATCACCGGCAGCGACGCCGACGGCAACGTGCTCACCTATGCGATTGCCGGCGGCGTGGATGCGGGCCATTTCGTCATCGACGCCTCGACCGGGGTGCTGTCCTTCGCCGATGCGCCCGACTTCGAGCTGCCGGTCGACGCGAACGGCGACAACGCCTACCAGGTGACGGTGAGCGTCAGCGACGGCATCGCGCCCGCAGTGACCAAGGCGCTGACCGTCAACGTCACCGACGTGAACGAGGCGGGGCTGCCGTCGCACGTCTTCGCCAACGGCGCGTCGCCGGCCACCACCGACACCAGCGATCCGACCGACTACGAGCTCGGCACGCAGTTCCAGTCGAAATCCGCGGGCTACGTCACCGAGCTGCGCTACTTCCGGACCGCCGCCGACGCCGGCGACACCGACAACCGCACGCTGACGCTCTGGAATGCCGCCGGGCAGAAGCTCGGGCAGGTGCTGGTGACGTCGGGCTCGGGCGCGACCGGCTGGCAGGTCGGCACGCTGACCGGGCCGATCGCCATTCAGGCGAACACGACCTACGTGGTGTCCTACGGCACCACCCAGAACTATGCCTTCACCCAGAGCTGGTTCACGAGCCAGCACCCGAGCTCCGACGGCGTGCTGTCCGGGCTCGGCGGGGTCTACGCCACCGGCCCGGGCTCGTTCCCGACCGCGACCTACCAGTCGACCAACTACTGGGTCGACGTCAGCTTCCAGCAGTCGCTCGGCGGCAGCGCGCCGGTCTTCACCTCGAACGCGACCCTGTCGTCGGCCGAGAACCAGACGCTCGCCGGCACTGTCCACGCGACCGACGCCGACGGCGACGCCGTCACCTACGCGATCGCCGGCGGCGTCGACGCGGGACTCTTCACGATCAATGCCTCGACGGGCGAGCTTCGGTTCAAGACTGCGCCCGACTTCGAGGCGCCGGGCGACAGCGGCGCGAACAACATCTACAACCTGACGGTCAGCGCCTCGGACGGTACCAGCGCGACGCAGCAGGCGCTCGCAGTCACCGTGACCGACGTGGTGGAGACCGGACCCAACCGCGCGCCGACGATCTCGGCGATCACCGCGCCCGCCACCAACGAGGATGCCGCGGCCGTCGCGATCAACCTGCTCGCCGGCGCCAGCGACGCCGACGGCGACCCGATCACCGTGCTGACGCCGGTGACCGTGACCTCGTCGAACGGGACCCGGACCGTCGTCTTCACCGTGAGCGCGGCCGGGGTGCTGACCCTCGACCCGGGCCAGTTCGGCGACCTTTCCGCCGGGCAGTCGGAGACCGTGCAGATCAGCTACAAGATCAGCGACGGCATCGCCCCTGGCGTGTCCAACACCGCGACGATCGTCGTCGCCGGTCGCGACGAGGCCGGACTGGTTCTGACCGGCACCACCGCGGCCAACACGCTCACCGGCGGCGAGGGCAACGACCAGATCAGCGGACTCGCCGGCAACGACACGCTGATCGGCAACGGCGGCAGCGACACGCTCGACGGCGGCACCGGCACCGACTCGATCAACGGCGGCGCCGGTGACGACCTGATCCTCGTGCGCGGCACCGAGGCCCAGTCCGACACCATCGTCGGCGGCACCGGCACCGATACGCTGCGGATCGCCGGGACCGGCGTGCTCACGCTGAACGGCACCGCGTCGATCACCGGCGTCGAGCTCATTGACGGCGGCGGCAACGCGATCCAGGGCACGTCGAGCGCCAACCTGCTCGACCTCTCCGGGTTCACCGGCGTGACCGGGCTGACCGGCGTACGGGGGCTGGCCGGCAACGACACGCTGATCGGCAGCGCGTTCGCCGACACGCTCGACGGCGGCGCAGGCACCGACTCGCTGGACGGCGGCGCCGGCAACGACACCATCCTCGTGCGCACGAACGAGGCGTCGGCCGACACCATCGCCGGCGGGTCAGGCACCGATACGCTGAAGATCGAGGGCACTGCGGCGCTGACGTTGAACGGCACCGCGCAGATCACCGGGTTCGAGGCCCTCGACGGCGGCGGCCTGGCGATCCAGGGCACCGCCGCCGCCAACGTCCTCGATCTCTCGGGCTTCAGCTCGGTGGTCGGGCTGGCGCGGCTGCTCGGGCTCAGCGGCAACGACAGCCTGGTCGGCAGCGCCTTCGCCGACACGCTCGACGGCGGCGCGAACGTGGACACGGTGCGCGGCGGCGGCGGCGACGACACGATCCGGATCAGCGGCACCGAGGCGCAGACCGACGTGATGGACGGCGGCGCCGGGAACGACACCATCCTGGTCAACGCCGCAGGCGGCGACGTCTTCCTGTTCTCGAGCAGCCGGCTGAGCGGCATCGAGCACATCGAGGGCTCCGGCGTCGCGATCCGGGCGACCACGGGGGCGGACACGCTCGACTTCTCCGGCATGAGCCTGACCGGCGTCAGCGCGATCCTCGGCCTCTCCGGCAACGACACGCTGGGGGGCGGCACCGGCAACGACACGCTGACCGGCGGCAGCGGCAACGACAGCTTCGCGTTCCACGCCGGCGTCGCAACCGGCGACGACCGCATCACCGACTTCGATGCCTCGGGCAACGACGTGATCCGGCTGATCGGCTATGCGTCGTCGGTCAACCTGGCGGCGGCGACGAGCTTCAACGCCTCCGGCGCGCTCATCAACCTCGACGCGATCGGCGGCGACGGCTCGATCCTGCTCGCCGGCGTGACGGCGCTGTCCTTCACCACGGAGGACTTCATCTTCGCCTGACGCGCCCGCGCGTCGCGACTGGGGCCGCTCGCGGCCCCGGTCAGTTGCCGAGGATCGCCGGCAGGCGCAGCCCGTGCTCGCGGGCGCAGTCGAGCGCGATCTGGTAGCCGGCATCGGCGTGGCGCATCACGCCGGTCGCCGGGTCGTTCCAGAGCACGCGCCCGAGCCGGGCGTCGGCCTCCGGCGTGCCATCGGCGCAGATCACCATGCCGGCGTGCTGCGAGAAGCCCATCCCGACCCCGCCGCCGTGGTGCAGGCTGACCCAGGTGGCGCCGCTGGCGCAGTTGAGGAGCGCGTTGAGCAGCGGCCAGTCGGAGACCGCATCCGAGCCGTCGGCCATCGCCTCGGTCTCGCGGTTGGGGCTGGCGACCGAGCCGGAATCGAGGTGGTCGCGGCCGATGACGATGGGCGCCTTGAGCTCGCCGGAGCGCACCATGGCGTTGAAGGCGAGGCCGAGGCGGTGGCGCTGGCCGAGGCCGACCCAGCAGATCCGCGCGGGCAGGCCCTGGAAGGCGATGCGCTCGCGCGCCATGTCGAGCCACTGGTGCAGGTGCGGATCGTCGGGGATCAGTTCCTTCACCTTGGCGTCGGTCGCGTAGATGTCCTCGGGGTCGCCCGAGAGCGCGCACCAGCGGAACGGACCGATGCCGCGGCAGAACAGCGGCCGGATATAGGCGGGCACGAAGCCCGGGAAGGCGAAGGCGTCGGCGAGGCCCTCCTCGAGCGCCATCTGGCGGATGTTGTTGCCATAGTCGACGGTGGGCACGCCGGCCTTCCAGAAGTCGACCATGGCGGCGACGTGCACCTTCATCGAGGCGCGGGCGGCCTTAGCCACCGCCTTCGGGTCGGTCTCGCGCCGTGCGCGCCACTCCGCCATGGTCCAGCCCTGTGGCAGATAGCCGTTGACCGGGTCGTGCGCCGAGGTCTGGTCGGTGACGATGTCGGGCCGGATGCCGCGGCGAACGAGCTCGGGGAAGACATCCGCCGCGTTGCCGAGCAGGCCGACCGACTTCGCCTCGCCGGCCTTGGTCCAGGCATCGATCATCGCCAGCGCCTCGTCGAGCGTGGCCGCCTTCTCGTCGAGGTAGCGGGTGCGCAGGCGGAAGTCGATCGAATCGGGGTTGCACTCGACCGCGAGGCACGAGGCGCCGGCAAAGACCGCTGCAAGCGGCTGGGCGCCGCCCATGCCGCCGAGCCCGGCGGTCAGGATCCACCGGCCGGCGAGCGAGCCGCCGTAGTGGCGGCGTCCGGCCTCGGCGAAGGTCTCGTAGGTGCCCTGCACGATGCCCTGGCTGCCGATGTAGATCCACGAGCCGGCCGTCATCTGGCCGTACATCATCAGGCCCTTGCGATCGAGCTCGTTGAAGTGGTCCCAAGTTGCCCAGTGCGGCACCAGGTTCGAGTTGGCGATGAGCACGCGCGGCGCGTCGGGGTGGGTGCGGAAGACGCCGACGGGCTTGCCAGACTGCACGAGCAGCGTCTCGTCGGCCTCGAGCGACCTCAGCGCCGCGACGATGCGGTCGAAGTCGGCCCAGGTCCGCGCGGCGCGGCCGATGCCGCCGTAGACGACGAGCTCGTGCGGGCTCTCGGCCACGTCCGGGTGCAGGTTGTTCATCAGCATCCGCATCGGCGCCTCGGTCAGCCAGGACTTGGCGCTGATCTCCGGCCCGGTGGGCGGATAGACGTCGCGGGCGTTGCGGCGGGGATCGCTCATGTCTCGCTCCGGAGCTCGGGGGCCAGCGCGGCCAGGGTTTCGAGGATGCCCGCGAGGTGCCGGCGCAGCCGGCCGGCGTGCACGGGATCGAGGCGCCAGGGCGGGGCCTCGGCCTCGAGGTAGGTGGATTGCGCGAGCTCCATCTGCACCGCGTGCACGCCCTCGTCGGGGCGTCCGTAGGCCCGCGTCGTCCAGCCGCCCTTGAAGCGGCCGTTGGCGACGTAGCTCATGCCGGTGGCGCCGCGACAGCCGGCGAGGACGGCGGCCTCGACCGCCGGCGCGCAGCTCGCGCCGTCGGCGGTGCCGACGTTGAGGTCGGGCAGCGTGCCGTCGAAGAGGAACGGAATGACGCTGCGGATCGAGTGGCAGTCGTAGAGGATGGCAACCCCGTGCCGGCCGCGGACGCGCTCGATCTCCGCCGCGAGCGCTGCGTGATAGGGGGCGTGGAAGCCGGCGATGCGGGCAGCGATCTCGCCCCGCTCGGGCGCGGCGCCGTCCTGCCAGATCGGCCGGCCGTCGAAGTCGGTCAGCGGGCAGAGGCCGGTGGTGTTCCGGCCCGGATAGAGGCTTGCGTCGTCCGGGGCGCGATTGGCGTCGATCAGGTAGCGGTGGAAGGTGGCGCGCACCGTCGTCGCGCCGGGGAGGAGGCCGGCATAAAGCGCGTCCACGTGCCAGTCGGTGTCGGCGAGCGCGCGCCCGTTGTCGGTGAGCCGCGCCGCGACCTCGGGCGGCAGCCAGGTGCCGGTGTGGGGTAGGCCGAGGATGACGGGCGCATCGCCCTGGGCGACCTCGACCGGGGTCATGCGGGCTCGAGCTCCGGAAAGCGCGCGCGCGAGGCGGCGAGGAGCGTGCCGTCGCGCACGAGGCCGGCCGCGGCCTCGAGGTCGGGGGCGAGGAAGCGGTCCTCTCCAAGCGCCGGCACCGCCTGT
Source organism: Paracoccaceae bacterium (assembly GCA_039808205.1). GTDB lineage: Bacteria > Pseudomonadota > Alphaproteobacteria > Rhodobacterales > Rhodobacteraceae > Amaricoccus. The sequence continues at coordinate 9,910 of JBDHSS010000075.1, forward strand.
CGCAGCCGGGCGAGGGTGGCGGCGAGCGCGGGGCTGGTCGCGAGCGGAGCGCGGAACTCGATGCCCTGGGCGGCGCAGAGCGCCTCGATGCCGAGGATGCGCTCGAGGTTCGCCACCATCGGCGCGAGACGCCGGGCGCCGTGCGCGGCCATCGAGACGTGGTCCTCCTGGTTGGCGCTCGTCGGCGTCGAATCGGTCGAGCAGGGGGTGGCGAGGTGCTTGTTCTCGCTCATCAGCGCGGCACTCGTCACCTCGGCGATCATGAAGCCGGAGTTGAGGCCGGGGTTCGCGGTCAGGAACGGCGGCAGGTCGTGGGAGAGCGTCGGGTCGACCATCAGCGCGACGCGGCGCTGGGCGATGGCGCCGATCTCGGCAATGGCGAGGGCTGCGATGTCGGCGGCGAAGGCGACGGGCTCGGCGTGGAAGTTGCCGCCGGAGACGATCTCGTCGGCGAGGACCAGCGGGTTGTCGGTGGCGGCGTTCGCCTCGGTGGCGAGCGTCGCCGCCACCTGGCGCAGCAGGTCCATCGCCGCGCCGGTCACCTGCGGCTGGCAGCGGATGCAGTAGGGGTCCTGCACCCGGGTGTCGCCGGCCCGGTGGCTCTCGCGGATCGCCGAGCCGGCCATGATCGCGCGCATCGTCGCGGCGGCCTCGATCTGGCCGCGGTGGCCGCGCAGCGCGTGGATCTCGGCGCGCAGCGGCGCGGTCGAGCCCATGATCGCGTCGGTCGACAGCGCGCCGACGAGGAGTGCCGTCTGCGCCGCGCGCCAGGCGCCGAGGACGCCGGCGATCGCCCAGGCGGTCGAGAACTGCGTGCCGTTGATGAGGGCGAGGCCTTCCTTGGCAGCGAGCTCGACCGGCGCGAGCCCAGCGACGGCGAGCGCGTCGCGGCCGGGCACGCGGCGGCCGTCGACGAAGGCCTCGCCTTCGCCGAGCACCACCGCGGTCATGTGCGCAAGCGGCGCGAGGTCGCCCGAGGCGCCGACCGAGCCCTGGACCGGTACCACCGGGACGACGCCCTTTGCCAGCATGGCCTCAAGGAGCGCGACCACCTGCCAGCGCACGCCCGAGGCGCCGCGGCCGACCGAGGCGAGCTTGAGCGCCATCATCAGCCGCACGATCGGCGCGGGCGTGGGGTCGCCGACGCCCGAGCAATGCGACAGGATGAGGTTGCGCTGCAGGCGGGCGGTGTCGCCGGGCTCGATGCGCACGCTGGCGAGCTTGCCGAAACCGGTGTTGACGCCATAGACCGGCGTCGCGTCCGCCGCCGCCGCCGCGACGCGGCCGGCTGCGGCCTCGATGGCCGGGCGGGCCGCCGGGTCGAGCTCGACCGGG
>JBDHSS010000076.1:0-11210 GCA_039808205.1 Paracoccaceae bacterium
CGCGCTGGTCGTCACGGCCCTTCGCGCCGGCAGCGCGGCCGAGCGCCCCGTCGGGATCGTGGCGCTCGGCCCCGACCCGAACGGCGTCGAGCGCGCGCTCGGCGCCGCTACCGGGCGCTTCGCCGCCGGTGCCGACCGGGTGGACCTGAAGCTCGACATGCCGATGGAGCTGCGCAACCGCGTCGGCCGGGTGCAGCTCGCCGACGGTCGCTCGGCGGCCGGCGTCGTGCTCGCTGATGACAGCGTGCGGCGCCGCAAGGTCGGGCTGCTGTCCGGCCGGCCCGAAGGCGAGGCGCAGGAGCTGATCGACCCGCTGCATTACCTGAGGAAGGCGCTCGAGCCCTTCGCCGAGGTGATCGAGGCGCCGCTGCCCGAGATGCTGAACGCCGCCCCCGACGTCCTGATCCTCGCCGACGTCGGCAATCTCGGCGAGGCCGAGCGTGCAGCACTGGTGCCCTGGGTCGAGAAGGGCGGCCTCCTCGTGCGCTTCGCCGGGCCCCGGCTCGCCCAGTCCGGCGCCGGGCAGCTCGGCGAGGACCCGCTTCTGCCGGTGCGGCTGCGCGCCGGCGGCCGGTCGATCGGCGGCGCCATGTCGTGGGGCGCGCCGCGCCGGCTCAAGCCCTTCCCCGACACCAGCGCGTTCGCCGGGCTGCCGGTGCCGCAGGACGTCGACATCTCGAGCCAGGTGATGGCGCAGCCCGACCCCGACCTGCCCGCGCGGGTGATGGCGAGCCTCGAGGACGGGACGCCGCTCGTCACCGGCAAGCCGCTCGGCGACGGCCGGGTCGTGCTCTTCCACGTCACCGCCAGCCCCGACTGGTCGAGCCTGCCGCTCAGCGGCCTCTTCGTGCAGATGCTGGAGCGGCTGACCCAGAGCGCCGGCGGTGCCGCGAACGCGCCGGAGACGCTCGCGGGCATGGTCTGGACGCCGCAGCAGGTGCTCGACGGCTTCGGCGAGCTCGGGCCGCCGACGCTCGTCGCCGGCGTCCCCGGCGAGAAGCTGGCCGAGGCCCGGCCCTCGCCCGCGACGCCGCCCGGCATCTACGCGAGCGGCGAGCGCCGCGTGGCGCTCAACGTGATGCGGGGCGACGCCGCGCTGGCGCTGCTCGCCGCACTGCCGCCCGGCGTCGTCACCGAGACGCTGGACCAGCCGGAGGAGATCCGGCTCGGGCCGTGGCTGATCGGGATCGCACTCGTGCTGCTCGCGGCGGACGTGCTCGCGACCCTCGTCGTCTCCGGGCGGCTCGGCCGACGCTTCCGGCGTCGCGCGGCGCAGGCGACCGCAGCCCTCGCCGTGCTCGGCCTCGTCGGTCTCGCCGGCGCCGGGCGGGCGGACGCTCAAGGCGCCGACGACGCCGACGCGCTCTATGCCGCCAACCAGACCGTGCTCGCCTATGTCGTCACCGGCAACCCGCGGGTCGATGCGGTCAGCGCGGCAGGGCTCAAGGGGCTCAGCCAGGCGCTCTTCGACCGCACCGCGATCGAGCCCGCCGATCCGGTCGCGGTCGACATCGAGACGCACGACATCTCGCTCTACCCGTTCCTCTACTGGCCGATCACCGAGGGCCAGGCGCCGCCGTCGGACGCCGCGGTCGCCAAGATCAACGACTTCTTCCGCTTCGGCGGCATGATCCTGTTCGATACCCAGGACGCCGACCTCGGCGGCGGCCGCGCCGACACGCCGAACGCGCGCGCGCTGCAGCGGATTGCGGCGCGGCTCGACATCCCGCCGCTCGAGCCGGTGCCGAGCGACCACGTTCTCACCCGCACCTTCTATCTGCTGCAGGACTTTCCCGGCCGCTGGACCGGCTCGACGGTCTGGCTCGAGGCCTCGCCGGACGCCGAGAAGGTCGCGGGCATGCCGTTCCGCAACCTCAACGACGGCGTGACGCCGGTGGTGATCGGCGGCAACGACTGGGCCGCGGCCTGGGCGACGGGCGACGGCGGGCAGCCGATGTTTCCGGTCGGTCGTGGCATCGCCGGCGAGCGGCAGCGCGAGCTGGCGCTGCGCTTCGGCATCAACCTCATCATGTACGTGATGACCGGCAACTACAAATCCGACCAGGTGCACGTCCCCGCCCTCCTCGACCGGCTCGGGCAGTAGCGCCATGGACGCCATCGACCTCGCGCCGCTGCTGCCGCTCTCGCTGATCGCGACGCTGGCGGCGATCGCCTTCCTCGGCGTCGCCATCGCGCTCTGGCGCGGGCTGACCGGCTGGTGGCTGCGCGGACTCGCGGCGCTCGTGCTCCTCGCCGCGCTCGCCGGCCCGTCGCTCCGGCGCGAGGACCGCGCGCCGGTCTCGAGCATCGCACTCGTCGTCATCGACGATTCCGCCTCGAATCGCATCGACGCGCGCGACGCGCAGGTCACTGCGGCGCTCGACGGGATCAAGGCGCGACTCGACCGCCTCGGCCAGAACGGCCGGCTCGAGGTCCGCACCGTGCATGTCGCCGACCGCGGCGACGACGGCACGCTCCTGCTCTCGGCGCTCGCCGAGGCGGCGGCCGAGCTTCCCGCCGACCGCATCGCCGGGGCGATCCTCGTCACCGACGGCCAGGTGCACGACGCGGGCGCACTGCCCGACTTTCCCGGCCCGGTGCAGGTGCTCCTGACCGGGCACGCCGCCGACTGGGACCGCCGCGTGGTGGTGGAAACCGCGCCCGCCTTCGCCATCGTCGGCGAGGCGGTCAGCCTGGTGCTGCGCGTCGAGGATCTCGGCGCCCCGCCGCAGGCGGGCGGCTTTGCGCCCATCGCGATCTCGCTCGACGGCACCGAGCCCGTGCGCTTCGACGTGCCGCTGAACCGCAGCGTCACGCTGCCGGTGACGCTGCAGCGCGGCGGCGTCAACGTGCTGCAGATCGCCACGCCGGACGTGGCGGGCGAGCTGACCGCGCGCAACAACGCGACGATCGTCTCGCTCAACGGCGTGCGCGACCGGCTCCGCGTGCTCCTGGTCTCGGGCGAGCCCTACCCGGGCGAGCGCACGTGGCGGAACCTGCTCAAGTCCGACTCCTCGGTCGACCTCGTGCATTTCACCATCCTGCGGCCGCCCGAGAAGCAGGACTTCGTGCCGGTCTTCGAGCTGTCGCTGATCGCCTTTCCGACGCAGGAGCTGTTCATGGAGAAGGTCGACGAGTTCGACCTCATCATCTTCGACCGCTACAAGCGCCGCGGCATCCTGCCGAACACCTACTTCGAGAACATCGCTCGCTACGTGCGCGACGGCGGCGCGCTGCTCGTCGCCTCCGGCGCCGACTTCGCCGGCGCGGAGTCGCTTTACCGCTCGCCCTTGCGCGAGATCCTGCCCGTCGAGCCGACGGCGCGGGTGATCGAGCAGGGCTTCACGCCGCTGGTCTCCGAGGTCGGCCACCGCCACCCGGTCACCGCCGGGCTCGAGGAGCACGCGCCGAAGCCGCCGGCGCCCGACGGCACCCCCGGCTGGGGGCGCTGGTTCCGCATGGTCGAGGTCAACGCCACCTCGGGCGAGACGGTGATGCAGGGGCCGGACGGCGCGCCGCTTCTCGTGCTGTCGCGCGAGGGCGAGGGGCGAATCGCGGTGCTCGGCTCGGATCAGGCCTGGCTGTGGAGCCGCGGCTTCGAGGGCGGCGGGCCGCAGCTCGAGCTGCTGCGGCGCCTCGCGCACTGGCTGATGAAGGAGCCCGAGCTCGAGGAGGAGGTGCTGCGCGGCACCGGCACGGGCGGCGCGGTGGCGATCGAGCGCCGCACCCTCGCCGACACCGTGCCGCCGGTCACCGCGACCAGTCCCTCGGGCGCGACCTCGGCGGTGACGCTGGTCGAGACCTCGCCGGGGCGCTGGGAGGGCCGCATCGAGCACGCCGAGAACGGCCTCTGGCGGCTCGAGAACGGCGACCAGAAGGCGGTGGCCGTGGTCGGCCCGTCGTCGCCGAAGGAGTTCGCCAACCCGGTCTCGACCGCCGACGTGCTGGCGCCGCTCGCCGCCGCCAGCGGCGGCAGCGTCCGGCGGGTGGAGGCGGGCCTCCCCGACGTGCGGCTGGTGCGCGAGGGCCGGGTCGCCGAAGGCCGCAGCTGGATCGGGCTCGCCGACCGCGAGGCCTACCAGCTGCGCGACATCCGCCGCGTCGACCTCGCACCGGGGTGGCTCACGCTGGTGCTCGCGGCGGGGCTCGTCTTCGCGGCGTGGCGGGTGGAGGGGAGATGACAATGCCGGAAGAGAGGCGCCCGCTCGCCCTCGTCGCAGCGGAGACGCCGCCACGGGCGCGGCCGTCGAGCTATCCCGAGCCCTTCGCCAGCCGGATGGCGCAGCGCGAGAAGCGGCCGCTCGGCGACCGCTTCGGGCTGACGAACTTCGGCGTGAACCTCACCCGACTGGCGCCGGGCGGCGAGTCGGCGCTGCTGCACCGTCACAGCCGGCAAGACGAGTTCATCTACATCCTCGAAGGCGCGCCGACCCTGGTCACCGATGCGGGCGAGGTGCAGCTCGCCCCCGGCATGTGCGCGGGTTTCCCGGCGGGCGGCGTCGCGCATCAACTCGTCAACCGGACCGACGCCGCCGTCGTCTATCTCGAGGTCGGCGACCGCACGCCGGGAGACGAGGGCAGCTATCCGAGCGACGATCTCGCCGCGGCATTGGGTGCCGACGGGACATGGAGCTTCACCCACAAGGACGGCACGCCCTACTGAGGCGGGCTCCAGCCGTCGGTCAGCGTGCCGAGGAAGGCGACGACGTCGTCGATCTCCGCCTCGGTCAGCGCCGGCTGGCCGCCGGGGGCGCCGCCGAACGGCGGGTCGGTGTCGACGTTGCCGCGGTAGCGCGGCGGCAGGTCGTCGAATTTCGCCACCGTGCCGTCGGCGAGCCTCGGGTACCAGCGGCCGGGGTCGGTGTCGCGGGTGGCGTAGAAGGAGACCGCCTCGCGCAGCGCGTGGATACAGCCGTTGTGGAAGAAGACGCGGCGGGTGGCGACGTTGCGGAGCGTCGGGGTGCGGAACCGGCCGCAGTAAGCCGCGACGCCGGCGAGGTCGGTGCGGAGCGGGCCGCAGAGGCCGAGGTCGTGCCAGGCCGGATCGGCGTTGGCCGGGATCTCGGGATTGCGCGGCAGGCCGAGCGCGATCATGCCGTAGTCGGTGAACTGCGGCGGCGTGCCGTCGAAGCCCGGCCGACTGACGTGGCAGGCGGCGCAGTTGCCCTTGTCCTCGGCCTCGAAGAGCGCGAGCCCGCGCGCCTCGGCCGGCGTCAGCTCGGCGGTGCCGGCGAGCCAGGCGTCGTACTTGCTGCTGTAGGGATAGAACGTCCGCCACTCCTGCTCGTAGGTCTCGAGCGCGTCGAGGATCGCCGCGTAGGCGCGCTCGGGGTCGGCCGAGGCGCCGTTACCGCCGACCGCGTCGATGTCGGGGCCGTAGCCGGCGGCCAGCGCCTCGGCGACGATCTGGCCGGGGGTCTCGTTCGCCATCTCGAAGTCGGACAAGAGCGGGATGCGCGCCTGCTCCTTGCCGCGGTCGATGCGGCCGTCCCAGGTCAGCCCGCCGCTCGCGCCGTTGTCGACGCTCTCGTCGGCCTCGTCCTCGGAGTCGAAGAAGTGCTCGGTGAAGGCCGGCACCGCCTGCAGGTACCGGATCGAGGGCACCGCGCGCAGCCCCGGCTGGCGCAGGTCGCCGCCGGCGCGCTGCACCGCGAGACCGTTCGGCGGCCCGAAGGCGTGGGCGGGATCGTGGCAGGTGGCGCAGGCGACCTTGCCCGACGGCGACAGCCGCGGGTCGACAAAGAGCCGCGCGCCGAGTGCGGAGGCGAGGGCGGCGTGCGCGCGCACCGCATCGCGGCTCTGCGGCTCGGCACCGGCGGGGGCTGCCACCGCTGCGAGCGCCGCTATCGCGACGGCCGCGGCGGCTTGCCGCGCTTCCGTAACGGGCGTTAGCATGAGGCGCGCCGTCGGTGGGAGCTCGAGCGCCGAGGGCGTGGGGGAAGACGCCAGCCATGAAGGGCAAAGCACAGCATGACAAGCATCCGTCTAGCCAAGGTGGGCTCCGTCGCGGTCGTTGCGCTGGCAGCGGTGGCGGGGAGCCCGTTCGCGGGATCCGCGCGCGCTGCCGATCGGGACATCGACCAGATCGAGACCGTGGTGGTGATCTTTGCGGAGAACCGCTCGTTTGACAATCTCTATGGCCGCTTCCCCGGCGCGGACGGGATCGAGCAGGCGAGCGCCGAGGCGCTGGCGCAGAAGGATCGCGACGGAACGCCCTTGAAGGAGCTGCCGCCGATCTGGGACGGCCTGACCGCCAAGGGCGTCACGCCGCCCGTCACCCAGGCCGAGACCGAGCACCTGGCGAGCGGCGTCTTCTTCGTCGACGACCCCAAGGGTTTCAACCTGCCGCTCACCACGATCACCCACGACCTCTGGCACCGCTACTACCAGAACATGATGCAGATCGACGGCGGCAAGAACGACATGTTCGTCGCCTGGGCCGATTCCGGCGCGATGCCGATGGGCATGTGGGACTACTCGCAATCGGCTATGTGGAAGATCGCGCAGAAATACACGCTGGCCGACCACTGGTTCATGGGCGGCTTCGGCGGCTCGTTCTTCAACCACCAGTGGCTGATCTGCGCCTGCGCCCCGCACTACGCCAATGCCGACACCAGCGCCGCCAAGCCGACGATCGCCAAGGTCAATGCGGACGGCGTGACGCTGACGCTGGCCGACAACTCGCCGAAATCGGCGATGGAGGGCATCCCGAAGTTCGTCAGCGACGGCAACCTCACGCCCGACTTCTACGCCGTCAACACCATGCAGCCGCCGTATCAGCCGAGCAACAATCCCCCGGCGGAGGGCGGCGACCCGCGCTTCGCCGACCCGCTGAAGCCGAGCACGCTGCCGCCGCAGACCGAGCCGACGATCGGCGACCTCCTGAGCCTCAAGGGCGTCAGCTGGGCCTGGTACGGCGGCGCCTGGCAGTACGTGCTCGACAACGGCAACAACCAGCCGGTGCCGACCTTCCAGTACCACCACCAGCCGTTCAACTACTATGCGAGCTTCGCGCCCGGCACCGCAGCGCGGGCCGAGCACCTGCGCGACGGCGGCCTGAGCGGCGTGAATTTCCTGCAGGTGATCGATTCCGGCAAGCTGCCGCAGGTCGCGTTCTACAAGCCGCAGGGCAACCTCAACCAGCACTCGGGCTATGCCGACATCGAGTCAGGCGACGCCCACATCGCCGACGTGGTCGCGCACCTGGAGAAGAGCCCGCAATGGGAGCACATGCTCGTCGTCGTCACCTATGACGAGAACGGCGGCATCTGGGACCACGTGGCGCCGCCGAAGGGCGACCGCTGGGGGCCGGGCTCGCGCATCCCGGCGATCATCGTCTCGCCGTTCGCCAAGGCCGGCACCGTCGACCACACGCCCTACGACACCACCTCGATCCTGCGCTTCATCACCGAGCGCTTCGAGCTGCCGGAGCTGCGCGGCATCGTGGTGCGCGACCGCGGCGTCGCGGCGGCCGGCGAGCCGCCGCTCGGCGACCTGACGGGCGCGCTCGACTTCCACAAGTCCTGAGCCGGCGAGCCGTGGCGGATCGCCGCGAGGCGCCGCCAACCACCGGATGCGGGGCCTTCGGGCCCCGCGAATCCGGCGCGATCGTTCCGTCGCCAGCGTTCCGGCGCTCCGCGCCCGAGGGTCTCGGTACAGGCGCTCCTCCGCGATCCGCGCCGCTCTCTCGGGTCCGCCACGCTACGCTCGCAAACTCGTGATCGGCCGGCTGGAATCCGGACCGTTCGTCGATTTAAGGGCGTTAACGACACCGATCGCCATGCCGCGGCATCAGCCGGCGCTAGAGGAGCGCGGGAATAAGCGCCTGTGCCATTGCGGTAAGGCCGGCGCCCAACGACGGAGCCGTGCGCGCGGAGCGTTGCAATCGGGCTTGCCTCGGCAAATGAGGCGTAAAGGAGGGACCGCGAGATGGTTTCGACGGAACGGATCGGATACTCGCCGCTACAGATCATCCTGCACTGGAGCATCGCCGTGCTGGTCGTCTTCCAGTTGCTCTTCGGCGAGAGCATGGGCGCGGTCATGCGAGCAGCTGCCCGACACGTCACGCCGTCTGCCGCCGACCAGCGGATGGCCTCGCTTCACTACTGGGTGGGAATCGCCGTGCTCCTGCTGGCAGCGGGCCGGCTGGCCGTGCGCATGGTGCAGGGGGCCCCGCGCACGGCTGGTTTGTCGCCGCTGGCGGTGCGGGCGGCGCAAGCGGCCCATGCGCTCTTCTATCTCCTGTTGATCCTTGTGCCGGTCACGGGACTGCTCGGATACTATCTCGGCGACCCCTGGGGCGACTTGCACACCTTGGGGAAGCCGGCCTTCATCATCCTGATTGCGATCCACGCCAGCGCCGCGGTGTTCCACCAGTTCTGGGTCAAGGACGGTACCCTGAGCCGCATGCTTGTCCCCCGCCGCCGCATGGAAATGTAGCGCCAGGCATTCGGCAAATCGGAGAGAGGCCGCGTCGACACTTGAGCGCTGCTCGCCGCTGCCGGGCCTGCGATGCCGTCGGAAGCGCCTGCATCGGTCCGGCATCACCCTCCCGCCGCGCATGTCGCGGAAGCGCCGCGCGACGGCGCAAATCCGCTGTCGTGGCGCCGCGATCGCGCTAGAACGGAGGCGTTGCGGCGGGAGCGCACCCCGCGAAAGGAGCCTGCCATGAGCGACATCGCCGAAGCCGTCACCGGAGGCCGCCGCAGCCGCGGCGGCGGCGCCGCCCGCCGCGCCGAGCGCACCGCGGTCCGCGTAGAGGCCGCGCCGTTCATCCGCCGCCGGATCCCGAACTACGAGATCCTCGACGAGGAAGGCCTTGCGCTCATCGAGGCCAACGCCGAGACGGTGCTCGAGGAGGTCGGCGTCCGCTTCTCCGACAACCCCGCCGCGCTCGCGCTCTGGAAGGACGCCGGCGCCGACGTGCGGGGCGACCGGGTGCATCTGCCGAAGGGCCTTGCGCGGAAGCTCTGCGCCACCGCCCCGCGCGAGTACGTGCAGCGCGCGCGAAACCCCGAGCGCGACGTGACGATCGGCGGCAAAGGCCTGGTGCTCGCCCCGGTCTACGGGCCTCCCTTCGTGCGCGATATGGAGAACGGCCGTCGCTATGCGACGATCGAGGACTTCCGCAATTTCGTGAAGCTCGCCTACTCGTCGAAGTGGCTGCACCATTCGGGCGGCACCGTCTGCGAGCCGACCGACGTCGCGGTCAACAAGCGCCACCTCGACATGCTGCTCGCGCACATGACGCTTTCGGACAAGCCGTTCATGGGCTCGGTCACCGCGCCGGAGCGCGCGACGGATTCGGTCGAGATGTGCCGGATCCTCTTCGGCGACCGCGTCGGCCCCGATTGCTTCATGACGAGTCTCATCAACATCAACTCGCCGCTGGTCTTCGACGCGACGATGATGGGCGCGCTCGAGGTCTACGCCCGCGCCGGCCAGGCGACGATCGTGTCGCCGTTCATCGTCGGCGGCGCGATGGCGCCGGTGTCGGTCGCCGGCACGCTGACCCAGGTGCTCGCCGAGGCAATGACCGGCATCGCCTATGCCCAGCTCATCAATCCGGGCTGCCCGGTGATCTTCGGCGCCTTCGTGACCTCGATCGACATGAACTCGGGCGCGCCGACCTTCGGCACGCCGGAAGCCTCGAAGATCCTCTGGGGTGCGGGCCAGCTGGCCCGGCGGCTCAACCTGCCCTTCCGCTCCGGCGGCGCGCTCTGCGGCTCGAAGCTGCCCGACGCACAAGCGGCCTACGAGAGCGCCAACACGCTGCAGGCGGCGCTCCTCGGTGGCGTCAACTTCATGCTGCACGCCTGCGGCTGGCTCGAGGGCGGGCTGGTCTCCGGCTATGAGAAGTTCGTGCTCGACGCCGACCAGCTCGGCGTGCTGCACTCGCTTGCCGAGGGGATCGACCTCTCGGAGAACGGCCAGGCGATGGACGCGATCCGCGAGGTGGGCCCCGGCGGGCACTACCTCGGCTGCGCCCACACCCAGGCGAACTTCAAGGATGCGTTCTGGCGCACGCAGGTGCTCGACTATCGCCCGTTCGAGACCTGGGCCGAGGCCGGCTCGCCGGATTCGATGGCGCTCGCCAACGCGCGGGTGCGCCGGATGCTCGCCGAGTACGAGGCACCCGCCATCGATCCCGGCATCGTCGAGGCGCTGAACGCCTACGTCGCCGAGCGCAAGGCATCGGAGCCGGACGCCTTCGGCTGACGGGAGCGGCCCTTGCGGGCGGCGGCCCCGACCGCCTAGGGTCGCCGCCCACGATCGCGCGGAGGCGAGATGACCCAGGCCCTGATCTTCGACGTCGGCAACGTGCTGATCCGCTGGGAGCCGCGGCGCCTCTTCCGCACTCTCATGCCCGACGAGGCCGCGGTCGACGCCTTCCTCGACGAGGTGGGTTTCGACGCCTGGAACCACGAGTTCGACCGCGGCACCGACTGGGACGAAGGCGTCGCCGCGCACGCCGCCCGCCACCCTCGGCACGCCGGCGTCCTCGCCGCCTATCACGCGCGCTGGCACGAGACCGTGCCCGGCAGCGTCGAAGGCATGCCCGAGCTTCTCGCCGAGCTCGACGCCGCCGGCGTGCCGCTCTACGCCATCACCAACTTCTCGGCGCTGAAGTGGGACGAGACCGTCGCGCGCTACCCGTTCCTCGGCGCCAGCTTCCGCGACGTGGTGGTCTCCGGCCGCGAGCGGCTGACCAAGCCCGATCCGGAGATCTTCCGCCGCTGCCTCGCCCGCAACGGGCTCGCGGCCGAAGGCTGCATCTTCATCGACGACCTCGCCGCCAACATCGCCGCCGCCACGGCACTCGGCCTCGACGGCATCCGCTTCACCGACGCCGCCGCGCTCAGGCGCGATCTCGCCGCGCGCGGCGTCCTCGGGCACGCGCGGGCGGACTGACCCGCGTTCACCGCTCATGCTCTCCTACCAGCACGGCTATCACGCCGGCGGGCCCGCCGACCTGCACAAGCACATCGTGCTCGCCGAGCTGCTGGCCCGGCTCGCCGCCAAGCCGCGCGGCATCACCTACCTTGAGACCCACGCCGGCCGCGGGCTCTACGACCTCGCCGCGCCCGAGGCGGCGAAGACCGGCGAGGCGGCGCAGGGCATCGGCCGGATCGAGCCGCCGGTCACGACCGCGTTCGGCCGCGCGCTCGCCGCGGCGCGGGCGCAAGCCGGCGCCACCGCCTACCCCGGCT
>JBDHSS010000077.1:0-11026 GCA_039808205.1 Paracoccaceae bacterium
ACAAATCCGTCCGCATCCGCCCCTGCGGGGGGCGGATGCGTCACGACGCATCCGCCGGGGCGGACGCGGACGGATTGCGCCGTCGGCGACACGTCACCCCCCTTCGCCTCCGCGCTCGCGCGCTCCGGCGAACGGCCCGGCGAACGCAGTGCGTTCGCTTGTCGAGCCGGGACTCGCGAGGCGGAGCCTCGCTTCGGTCGGGGGTGCCGTACTTCCGCGCGAGCCTGCTCCCGTGATCCTCGCCTTCGACATCGGCGGGACGACGATGAAGGGCGCCCGTGCCCGCGCGCTCAACGACATCGCGGTGCTCGAGCGGGTGCCGACGCCGGCGCGCGACCTCCCGGCCTTCACCGCCGTCCTGGCCGCGGCGGTCGCCGCCTGTCCCGAGCCGCCCGCCGCGCTGGCCGCGGCGATCCCCGGCGTCATCGACCCCGAGACCGGCCACGGGGTCGTCGCCAACATCCCCTGCATCTCCGGCATCCCGGTGCGCGCGCGGCTGGAGGCGGCGCTCGGACTGCCGGTCATCCTCGCCAACGACGCCGACTGCTTCGCGCTCGCCGAGGCGGTGGCCGGGGCGGGGCGCGGGCACCGCATCGTCTTCGGCATCATCCTCGGCACCGGCGTCGGCGGCGGCCTCGTCGTCGACGGCCGGCTTATCAACGCCGCGGGCGGGTTTGCCGGCGAGTGGGGTCACGGGCCGGTCGCCGCGCGCCTCGTCGGCACGCCGCCGGTGGAGATCCCCGCCTTCGCCTGCGGCTGCGGGCTCGCGGGCTGCCTCGACGCGACGGTCTCGGCGCGCGGCATCGAGAAGCTGCATCGCCATCTCGCCGGGGCGGAGGCGTCGAGCCTCGCCATCGTCGACGGCTGGCAGCGCGGCGATGCGGCGGCGACGCGCACCATCGACGCCTTCCTCGAGATCACTGCCGGCCCGCTGGCGATGCTGGTCAACGCCAGCGCCGCCGACATCGTGCCGGTCGGCGGCGGCCTCGCCGGCAGCGCGGCCCTGATCGCCGGGCTCGACGCCGCGGTGCGCGCGCGTACCCTGCGCCGCTTTGGCCGTCCGCTCGTGGTGCGGGCGCTCTGCCGGATCGAGCCCGGCCTCGTCGGCGCCGCCTGGCTCGGCCTCGGCCACGACACGCGGCAATGAAAATGAGTTACATCCCTCGCGGCCCGTAGGCAAAAGCCGTTGACGGAACAGCCCCGGCTCCGGCAAGGTGAAGAAAAAACATTACGCAGGGTGTGGCGCGCCATGAAGGTCGGCATCGTCGGATTGGGTTTTCGGCTCGGGTATCTCGGCTACGTCTTCAATGCGCTCGACCCCGACTTCGAAATCGTCGGCTACGTCGATCCGGCCCCCGTCGGGCTGGCCGAGCTCGACCGCGCCGGGATCGCGGCCGGCCGCCCGTACGCGACGCCCGAGGATCTTATCGCCGGCGAGCGCTTCGACCTTCTGATGATCGGCTCGCCCAATCACCTGCACCTCGAGCACATCCGCATCGGCCTCGAGGCCGGGCTCAAGGTATTCTCCGAGAAGCCGATCGTCGCGACGATCGAGCAGAGCCATGCGCTCGCGCGGCTCCTCGCCCGGCATGGCCACGAGCGCCTGCTCGTCGGCCTGGTGCTGCGCTATGCGCCGCTCTACCGCGACCTGCGCGCTGCGCAGGACGAGGGGCGGCTCGGCAAGATCGTCTCGATCGAGGCCGCCGAGCACATCTTCCCCTATCATGGCGCCTTCTTCATGCGCGACTGGCGGCGCTACGAGAAGTGGTCGGGCAGCTTCATGCTGGAGAAGTGCTGCCACGACCTCGACCTCTACAATTCGGTGATCGGTGCCCGCCCCGAGCGGGTGGCGAGCTTCGGCGGCCGCAAGACCTTCGTGCCGGAGAACGACCCGGCGCGCGAGGGCGTCAACGACCTCGGCCTCTTTCACCGCAAGCCGTCGGGCTGGAACGGCAGCGACCGGGTGTTCGACAGCGACGCCGACATCATCGACTATCAGGTCGCGATCATAGAATATGCCAACGGCGTGGGGATGAACTTCCACACCAACCTGAACGCGCCCGACCAGTTCCGCCGCTTCGCCGTCTTCGGCACGCGCGGGCAGGCCGAGGGGGACTTCATCCGGGGGGTCTTCGACGTGACCGACGTGCTGAGCGAGACGCGGGTGATCCACAAGGAATACCAGGCGACGGCGCTGTCGCAGCACTACGGCGCCGACGAGCGCATGGCCGAGGAGGTCATCGCCCACGTGATGCGTGGCGGGCCGCTGCCGGTCTCGCCGCTCGACGCGCTCGAGGCGGGCATCCTCGCGCTCTCGATGGACGAGGCGCGGCGCTCGCGGCAGGTCGTCGACCTCAGGCCCATCTGGGACCGCTTCGACGGCGCCCTCGCCGCCCGGGCCGCCTGATGCCGAAGGGGCGCGCGACGACCACGCTCGTCGCTTGGGCGTTCCTCGCGCCCGCGCTCCTCTACGTCCTCGCCATCGTCGCCTGGCCGCTGGTGCAGACGGTGATCCTCTCCTTCACCAACGCGTCGCTGCGCAAGACCACCGACTGGGTCGGCTGGGCCAACTACCAGAAGATCTTCAACGCGACCTTCGCCACGGTGATCGGCCGGACCTTCGTCTGGACCTTCTTCTCGGTCAGCCTGAAGATGCTGATCGGCACCGCCGGCGCGGTGCTGCTGAACGCGACCGTGCCGGGCCGCCACCTCTTCCGCATGCTCATCATGCCGCCCTGGATCGTGCCGATGGCGATCGGCATCTTCATGTGGGGCTGGATGTACAACGGCCAGTTCGGGATGATCTCGGGGATGCTGCAGCGCTTCGGCATCGTCGATCACCCGGTCGCCTGGCTCGCCTACGGCGACACCGCGTTCTGGGCGACGATCATCACCGACACCTGGATCGGCGTGCCGCTGGTCACGATCTACTTTCTCGCCGCGATCCAGGCGATTCCGAAGGATCTCTACGAGGCGGCATGGGTCGACGGGGCCGGGCGGTGGTACCGCTTCCGCCGCATCACCCTGCCGCTGATGATCCCGGCGATCATCACCATGTCGATGCTGTCGCTGATCGCCACCTTCAACTCGTTCGACATCATCTGGATCCTGACCCAGGGCGGCCCGAACGGCGCCACCACCACGATGATCATCGACACCTACCAGACCGCGATCGGCTCGAAGAAGTACGGCGAGGGCGCGGCGCGCGCAGTGGTGATCTGCATCTTCCTGAGCCTGTTCTGCCTCGCCTACTTCCGCGTGACCCGCCGCATCCAGCCTGAGGCGGTGCGATGAGCGCGGACGTCAGCGCCGCCCCCGAGGCCGCGGCCGAGGCGGCCGCAGCGCCGCGCCCGGCCACCGCCCGCCCTGCGAGTCGCCTCGACCGGATCGCGCTCATCGACCGCTACGCCTGGCACGAGCTCGTGGCGATCTATGCCGGCATCGCCGTCTTCCTCGCCTTCCTGCTCGCGCCGTTCGTCGAGGGCTTCCTCGTCTCGCTGAAGCCGTTGTCGCAGCTCTTCTCCTCGCCCTACCGCTTCATCCCCGAGCACGCCTCGCTCGAGGCCTACCGCACGATGTGGCAGAACGTGCCCGGGTTCGGCTGGTACATCTTCAACAGCTTCTTCATCTCGACGGTGGCGACCCTCATCGTCCTCGCCGTGGTCATTCCCGCGGCCTATGCCTTCTCGCGCTTCGACTTCCGCGGCGCCGGCCTCGTCCTCGGCGGCTTTCTCGCCGTCAACATGTTCTCGGGCGCGGTGCTCATCATCCCGCTCTTCCGGCTGATGCGCGCCTTCGGGCTGCTAAACACCTATGCGGCGATGATCATCCCGGGTGCGGCGTTCCTGATCCCCTCGGCGATCTGGCTGCTCCGCACCTACATGATGCGGATCCCGAAGGAGCTGCACGAGGCCGCCTACATGGACGGCGCCTCCTACCTCTACACGCTCCGGCGGGTGATTCTGCCGATCGCGCGGCCCGGCATCATCGTCGTCGCCATCACCACCTTCATCGGCGCCTATGCGCAGCAGTTCATCTTCGCGCTGACCTTCAATTCCAAGACGGAATACATGCCGCTCCCGGTCGGGCTCTTCGCCTTCTTCGGCAAGCAGGAGGTGGTCTGGAACGAGCTGATGGCGGCGTCCTTCGTCGGCATCGCCCCGGCGATGATCGTGATCTTCTTCCTGCAGCGCCATCTCGTCGGCGGCCTGACCGCCGGCGCCGTCAAGCAATAAGCCTGAACGATCCAACAGAGAGGGAGACGTGACTTGACCCAACCGATCAGGAGCCTCGCGGGCGCCGCGCTGCTGCTCGCCTCCACCGCGCTGCCGGGGCTCGCGGCGGACCAGACGATTTCCTGGATCTACTGCGGCGACACGCTCGACCCGGTGCACGTGAAATACATCGCCGAGTGGGAGAAGGCGAATCCGGGCTGGAAGGTCGCCCCCGAGGTCGTCGGCTGGGCGCAGTGCCAGGACAAGGCCACGACGCTCGCCGCCGCCGGCTCGCCGGCTGCGATGGCCTACGTCGGATCGCGCACGCTGAAGGAGTTCGCCGCCAACGACCTCATCGTCGAGGTGCCGATGACCGACGCCGAGAAGGCGTCGTACTACCCGCACATCGTCGACACCGTGACCTTCGACGGCACCCAGTGGGGCGTGCCGATCGCCTTCTCGACCAAGGCGCTCTACTGGAACAAGGATCTGTTCAAGCAGGCCGGCCTCGATCCCGAGACCCCGCCCAAGACCTGGGCGGAGGAGATCGAGATGGCCAAGACCATCAAGGAGAAGACCGGGATCCCCGGCTATGGCCTGTCGGCCAAGACCTTCGACAACACGATGCATCAGTTCCTGCACTGGGTCTACACCAACGACGGCCAGATCGTCGACAAGAACGGCGACATCGTGATGGACAGCCCGCAGGTGCTGGCCGCGCTCGAGGCCTACAAGGCGATCGTGCCCTATGCCGAAGAGGGCCCGACCGCCTACGAACAGAACGAGGTGCGCGCGATCTGGCTCGACGGCAAGGTCGCGATGATCCAGGCCGCCGTCGGCGCCGCCTACCGCGCCGAGGAAGCGAAGATGAACTGGGGCGTGGCGCCGTTGCCGCTCGGGCCCGACGCCAAGGGGCCGGGGACGCTGCTCATCACCGACAGCCTGGCGATCTTCAAGGGCTCGGGCGTCGAGGAGAAGGCGACCGAGTTCGCGAAATTCATCACCTCGCCCGAGGTGCAGGAGCAGTACGAGGGCGCCGGCGCCGCCGGGCTCACGCCGCTGCGCCCGTCGCCCGCGGTCGAGAAGCTGGTGCAGGAGAAGCCGTTCTGGCAGCCGTTCCTCGACGGCATCGAGTTCGGCGGGCCGGAGCCGCTCCTGACCGACTACAAGGGCTTCCAGAACGCGATGATCGCGATGGTGCAGTCGGTGGTGACCGGCGACGCCGAGCCCAAGGCGGCGCTCGACAAGGCCTCGGCCGAGATCGAGGCGTACAAGTAGCGCGCGGTCCCGCGGTCCCCGCCGGGGCCGCGGGATGCTCCAGCGACCAGGGAGGTGCGATCGTGGGTGAGCTTGCCCTGCGCGGCATCGTCAAGCGCTTCGGCGCCTTCGAGGTGGTCCGCGACGTGTCGCTCGACGTGCGAGAAGGCGAGTTCGTCGTCTTCGTCGGCCCCTCCGGCTGCGGGAAGTCGACGCTTCTCCGGATGATCGCCGGCCTCGAGCACACGACGGCCGGCGACATCGTCATCGATGGCGCGCGGGTCAACGACCTGCCGCCGGTCAAGCGCGGCATCGCCATGGTGTTCCAGAGCTATGCGCTCTATCCGCACATGACGGTGTTCGAGAACATCGCGTTTCCGCTGCGCGTCGAGCGAGCGGGCGAGGACGTGATCCGGCGCAAGGTCGAGCACGCCGCGCGCATCCTGCACCTCGAGGAGCGGCTCGAGCAGAAGCCCGGGATGCTGTCGGGCGGCCAGCGCCAGCGGGTGGCGATCGGCCGCGCCATCGTGCGCGAGCCGAGGATCTTCCTGTTCGACGAGCCGCTGTCCAACCTCGACGCGGCGCTGCGCGCCGACATGCGCATCGAGCTCACGCGCCTGCACAAGCAGCTCGGCGCGACGATGATCTACGTCACCCACGACCAGATCGAGGCAATGACGATGGCCGACCGCATCGTCGTCTTGTCGGCCGGCGACATCGCCCAGGTCGGCACGCCGATGCAGCTCTACCACGAGCCGCAGAACGTCTTCGTCGCCCAGTTCATCGGCAGCCCGAAGATGAACCTGCTGCCGGTCAGCTGCGCCGCCGCCGGCCCGGAGGGCGTGAGCGTGGCGCTCGGCGGCCAGCGCGCGACGATCCCGGTCGATGCCGGCGCCGCGGGCGCCGGCCAGCCGCTCCGCCTCGGCATCCGCCCCGAGCACGTGCGCGTCGGCGAGGGCGAGCTCGCGCTCGCGCTGACGCCCGCCGTCGTCGAGCGGCTCGGCCAGCAGACGATCGGCTACGCGCCGCTGCCGGGAACCTCGGACACCTTCTGCCTCGTGCTGCCCGGGGAGACGCCGATCGCCGCCGACCGCCCGCTCGCCTTGAGCTTCCGTGCCGCCGACTGCCACCTCTTCGACGCGGCCGGCCAGGCGTTCCGCCGCCGGATCGACCTCTCCGGGCTCGCGGCGTGAGGGCCGGCGAGCGCCGCGGCGGCGTTCGCCGCGTCGCCCGGCTCAGCGCTTCAGGCTCGCGTCGAGCGTGATCTCGGCGTTCAGCACCTTCGAGACCGGGCAGTTGGCCTTGGCATCCTCGGCCGCCTTCTTGAACGCCGCCTCGTCGCCGCCGGTGATCCGCGCCGTCACCGTCAGGTGCGCCGTGGTGATCTTGAAGCCGCCGTCGGCCGGGACCACCGTCACCGCCGACGAGGCGGCGATCTCGTCCGCCGTCATCCCCGCCTCGCCGAGCACCGCCGAGAGCGCCATGGCAAAGCAGCTGGCATGCGCCGCGCCGATCAGCTCCTCGGGGTTGGTTCCCTTCTCGTCGCCGAAGCGCTTGGCGAAGCTGTAGGGCACCGAGGCGAGCGCGCCGCTCTCGGTCGAGACGGTGCCCTTGCCGTCCTTGAGCCCGCCCTGCCAAACAGCCGATCCGGTCCGCTTCATGGGTCTCTCCCTCGTTGGTTGCAGATGCGCGCGCCGGCTACTCCGGCTCCGGGGTCTTCTCCGGCACTTCGTCGGCGTCGTCCACGTCGACCGGGCGGCGCGACGCGCCCTTGCGCGGCTTGGTCAGCCGGTGTTTCTCGCCGCCCATCGCGGTCAGGAGGCGCGGCGCCGCGCGCTCGGCCGACGCCTCGCGCACGATGGCCCGGACCAGCAGGGCGACAGTGGCGAGCGCGCTCAATCGGATCAGGCTCGAGGGATGGATCATTCGCTTGCGACTCCCCGTTGGCGGTTCCTGCCGTAACGGCCGGCGCCGCGCCGGCGTTCCGCTCACCCGCCGGTGTGGCTCATGTGCCGCGCCACCTGACCGTGCACGGTCTGCCGCGAGTAGTCGAAATCGTGCCCCTTCGGCTTGCGCGCGATCGCCTGGGTGATTGCCGCGTCGAGCGGCGCGTCGTCGTCCGGATGGGCCCGCAGCACCGCGCGCAGGTCGGCGTCGTCGTTCTGGCCAAGGCACATGTAGAGCTGCCCGGTGCAGGTCAGCCGCACCCGGTTGCAGCTTTCGCAGAAGTTGTGGGTCAAGGGGGTGATGAAGCCGACGCGGCCGCCGGTCTCGCCGACGCGCACGTAGCGCGCGGGCCCCCCCGTCCGCTCCAGCGTGTCGGTCAGCGTCCAGCGTGTCTCGAGCTCGGCGCGCAGGTCGCGCAGCGACAGGTACTGCTCCAGCCGGTCCTCGTTGCCGAGGTCGCCCATCGGCATCACCTCGATGAAGGTGAGGTCGAAGCCCTTCGCGCCGCACCAGGCGACAAGATCGTGGAACTCGTCGTCGTTGACGCCGCGCAGCGCCACGGCGTTGATCTTGATCTGGAGGCCAGCCGCGGCCGCGGCGTCGATCCCGGCCATGACCTGCGCGAGGCGGCCCCAGCGCGTGATCCGGGCGAACTTGCCCGCGTCGAGCGTGTCGAGCGACACGTTGACCCGCCGCACGCCGCACTCCGCCAGCTCCGCGGCATAGCGCGCGAGCTGGCTGCCGTTGGTGGTCAGCGTCAGCTCCTTGAGCGCGCCGCTCGCCAGGTGCCGCGACATCGCGCGGAAGAAGCCGAGGATGCCCTTGCGCACCAGCGGCTCGCCGCCGGTGATCCGGAGCTTCTCGACGCCGCGCGCCACGAAGGCCGAGCAGAGCCGGTCGAGCTCCTCAAGCGTCAGGAGCTCCGCCTTCGGCAGGAACGTCATGTGCTCGGACATGCAGTAGACGCAGCGGAAATCGCAGCGGTCCGTCACCGAGACCCGCAGATAGGTGATCGCACGCGCGAACGGGTCGACCAGGCGTGGCAAGGCTGTCAAGGCGGTGTTCTCCCCGCCTGCATGGTAGGGACCGGCCGCAGCGGTTTCAAGCCGCGCCGATGCCGCAGGCCACGATGTCCCGCGGCGTGCGTCAGGCGTCCGCGAGGCCTGCGCGCACCCAGTCGACGACCACGTCGGCGATCCGGTTGATCCGCGCGTCGCGGGCGTCGTGCTGGTGGCGCACCAGGTAGAAGCTCCGCGTGAGCCGCACCTCGTCGGGCAGCAGCATGTCGAGCTCGGCGTGGGCGCGGCCGATGAACTCCGGCAGAATACAGATGCCGTAGCCGTTGAGGCACCAGCGGATCTGCGTGGTCAGGCTGTTCGAGGTCAGCGCCGGCTCCGCCTCGCGCCCGATCAGCGCATAGTAGTCGAGCGCGCGGTCGAAGATCATGTCGGAGATGTAGCCGATGCCGCGCGCGCCGTGCAGGTCGGCGATGCTGCGCACCGGCCCGAGCGCGGCCACGAGATCGGTCCGCGCATAGAGGTGCAGCCGGTAGTCGGCGATCTTGCGCACGGTCAGCCGGCCGGCGGTCGGCGGCGAGACGGTGATGACGAGGTCGGCCTCGCGCTGCGACATCGAGAACACCCGCGGCACCGAGACCACCTGCACCTGCAGGTCCGGGTTGTCGCGCACCAGCGCCCAGCAGGCATCGACCAGCAGGTAGTTGGTGACGCCGTCCGGCGCGCCGATGCGCACGGTGCCCGACAGCGGCTCCGGCGTGCCCGCGCCCGCGCCGCTGGCCGCGAGCGCCTGCGCCTCCATCGCCTGCGCGTGCACCATGAGATCGCGCGCGGCATCGGTCGGCGCGTAGCCCTCCGGCGAGCGGTCGAAAAGCTGCACCCCGAGCGCTGCCTCGAGCGCGGCCACCCGGCGCCCGACGGTGGTGGCGTCGAGCGCGAGCTGCCGGCCGGCGGCCTGCAGCCGGCCCTCCCGCGCCACCGCGAGGAACACCCGCAGGTCGTCCCATCTGAGCATGCCTTTTCGCATGCCCGCACCCTATCACGGGTTTCTGGCCGTGCAAATTTGCCGTGCGCGCGGTTTTCGGATCCGGCCCGGATCCCGCCGGCGCAGGTGGCCGTTCCCGCCGGCCGGCGCTAAGCTCCCGCCCGACAACGAGTCGACGGGGAGGCGACGATGCAGGATCTCGGCCATTTCATCGGCGGCAAGCGCGTGCCCGGCACGTCCGACCGCTTTGCCGACGTCTACAATCCGGCGACCGGCGAGGTGCAGGCGCGGGTGCCGCTCGCCTCCGCGGCCGAGCTGGCCGCCGCCGTCGAGGGCGCCAAGGCGGCGCAGCCGCGGTGGGGCGCCACCAACCCGCAGCGCCGGGCGCGGGTGATGATGCGGTTCGTCGAGCTCCTGAACCGCGACATGGACAAGCTCGCCGAGGCGCTAAGCCGCGAGCACGGCAAGACCCTGCCAGACGCGAAGGGCGACGTGGTGCGCGGCCTCGAGGTCGCCGAGTTCTGCATTGGTGCGCCGCATCTCCTCAAGGGCGAGTACACCGACGGCGCCGGCCCCGGCATCGACATGTATTCGATGCGCCAGCCGCTCGGCGTCGTCGCCGGCATCACGCCGTTCAACTTCCCCGCGATGATCCCGATGTGGAAGATGTGCCCGGCCCTCGCCTGCGGCAACGCCTTCATCCTGAAGCCGTCCGAGCGCGATCCCTCGGTGCCCTTGATGCTGGCCGAGCTGATGCAGGAGGCGGGGCTGCCCGACGGCGTCCTGCAGGTGGTGAACGGCGACAAGGAGGCGGTCGACGCCATTCTCGACCACCCCGACATCGCCGCCATCGGCTTCGTCGGCTCGACGCCGATCGCCGAGTACATCTATGGCCGCGGCTGCACCAACGGCAAGCGCGTGCAGTGCTTCGGCGGCGCCAAGAACCACATGATCATCATGCCCGACGCCGACATGGACCAGGCCGCCGACGCGCTGATCGGCGCGGGCTACGGGGCGGCCGGCGAGCGCTGCATGGCGATCTCGGTCGCGGTGCCGGTCGGCGATGCCACCGCCGACCGGCTGATCGAGAAGCTGGTGCCGAAGGTCGAGAGCCTGAAGATCGGGCCCTACACCGCCGGCAACGACGTCGATTTCGGCCCCGTCGTCACCCGCGCCGCGCAGCGGCGGATCCTCGGCCTCGTCGACCGCGGCGTCGAGCAGGGCGCCGAGCTCGTCGTCGACGGCCGCAATTTCAAGATGCAGGGCTACGAGGACGGCTTCTTCGTCGGCGCGTGCCTGTTTGACAAGGTGACGCCGGAGATGGACATCTACAGGGAGGAGATCTTCGGGCCCGTGCTCTCCACGGTCCGGGCGAAGTCCTACGACGACGCTATCGACCTCACCATGTCGAATCCCTACGGCAACGGCACCGCGATCTTCACCCGCGACGGCGACACCGCGCGCGACTTCGCCAGCCGGATCAACGTCGGCATGATCGGGGTCAACGTGCCGATCCCGGTGCCGCTCGCCTACCACACCTTCGGCGGCTGGAAGAAGTCGGGCTTCGGCGACCTCAACCAGCACGGCCCCGACGCCTTCCGCTTCTA
>JBDHSS010000078.1:0-10924 GCA_039808205.1 Paracoccaceae bacterium
GGGCCGTTCCAGGCCAAGGCGACGGCGACGACGATCTCGCCCTGGATCGTCACCCGCGCGGCGCTCGAGCCGTTTCGCGCCGCCACGCCGCCGCGCGAGCGGCCGCTCCTGCCCTACCTGCGCGAGCCGGGGCCGCTCGGCTACGACATCGCGCTCGAGGTCGGCCTCACCCCCGACGGCGGGAGCGAGACCGTCATCTGCCGCACCAACGCGCGCGAACTCTACTATTCCGCCGCGCAGCAGCTCGCGCATCACACGAGCTGCGGCTGTCCGATGTCGACGGGCGATCTGCTCGGCTCCGGCACGATCTCGGGGCCCGAGAAGGAAAGCCGCGGCAGCCTGCTCGAGCTCTCGTGGAACGGCAAGGAGCCGGTGGCGCTCGACGGCGGCGGCACGCGAACCTTCCTCGCGGATGGCGACCGGCTGACGCTGCGCGGCCACGCCGAGGGCGACGGCTATCGGATCGGCTTCGGCGACTGCTCCGGTGTGGTGCTGCCGGCCGTGCCGCTGCCCGAGTGGGCGAAGGAAGCGGCGGACGCGCCGGCCTCCTGAAGGAGCCGTGAAGCCGGCGACCTTGCCTTCCCCGCCGGCGCGCCGCATGCTCGCGCCGGTTCTTCGTCGGGAGGGGGGCATGAACAGGCAGGTTCGCGAGCCCGCCCTTGAGGGCATGCGCCGCATTCCGGGCGGCGTGTTCACCATGGGCTCGGATCGGCACTACGCCGAGGAGGCGCCGGCGCACCGCGTCCGCGTCGGCGGCTTCGACATGGACGAGACCGCGGTCACCAACCGGCAGTTCGCCGCCTTCGTCGCCGCGACCGGCTACGTGACCGTCGCCGAGCGCCCGCTCGATCCGGCGGCCTACCCGAGCGCCGCGCCGCACGAGCTCGCGCCCGGCAGCACCGTCTTCCACATGACCGCGGGCCCCGTCGACACCCGCGACTTCCGCCAGTGGTGGTCGTGGGTGACGGGCGCCTGCTGGCGGCATCCGGAGGGGCCGGGCAGCTCGATCCGCGGCCGCAAGGACCACCCGGTCGTGCACGTGGCGCTCGAGGACGCCGAGGCCTATGCCGCCTGGGCCGGCAAGGCGTTGCCGACCGAGGCCGAGTGGGAGCTCGCCGCCCGCGGCGGCCTCGAGGGCTGCGAGTTCGCCTGGGGCGACGAGCTCGTGCCGCGCGGTCGGCACATGGCGAACACCTGGCAGGGCGGCTTCCCGTGGCAGAACCTCACCGAGGACGGCTACGCCGGCACCTGCCCGGTCAGGAGCTTTCCGCCGAACCCCTACGGGCTCTACGAGGTCTGCGGCAACGTCTGGGAGTGGACGACCGACTGGTTCGCCGCGAAGCACACCGCCGCCGACCCCGAGAAGCCCGGCTGCTGCATTGCCGACAACCCGCGCGGCCCGGGCCGCGAGGGCAGCTATGACCCGACCCAGCCGTGGATGACGATCCCGCGCAAGGTGGTGAAGGGCGGCTCGTTCCTCTGCGCGCCGTCCTACTGCCGCCGCTACCGCCCGGCGGCGCGCCACGCGCAGATGGTCGACACCGGCACCAGCCACATCGGGTTTCGGTGTGTTCGGCGGCGGTAGGGTGCGGGCTCGTGGTGGGGTGCGTTCGCGCCGACGGTCCCTCGGCTCGCCAGCTGGCACGACGGTGACGTTGCCGACGGATTTGGCGCGTGACAAATCCGTCCGCATCCGCCCCTGCGGGGGGCGGATGCGACAAGCGCATCCGCCGGGGCGGACGCGGACGGCTTGGCACTGACGGTGACGCACGACACCCCTCGGCTTCCGCGCGTCCCGCGCTCCAGCCGACGGCCCGGCGAACGCATGCGTTCGCTTGTCGGGCCGGGACTCGCGGGGCCAAATAGCCCCGCCTCGGTCGTTGGTGCCAGGCCTTGCCCCCGGTTGCGGGTTCGACCCCTGAGCCCCGCCCGGTGGCGTGGCCGCCTGGTCAGAGCGTGCGCACCAGCCGCAGCGCGTCGTAGATCGCCGCGTGGGTGTTGCGCGCGGCCACCGCGTCGCCGATGCGGAAGAGCTGGTAGCCGCCCGCCGGGTTGCGCGGCACCGCCTGCGGGCGGCCCGCCACCAGCGCCTCGTAGTCGACCTCGCCGAGGTTGGTCGAGCCGGCGCGGAGCTCGAAATAGACGTCGTCGAGCGGGCGGGTGCCGTGGTTCACCACCACCTGATCCACCCGCCGCTCGCGCGTGACCCCGCCGTAGTCGCTGCCGATCGTCGCCACCAGCTCGTTGCCGTGCCGGCGCACCGCGTCGAGCTTCCAGGTCACGGTGAAGGTGACGTCGCGCTTCTGCAGCTCGCGCATCGAGGGCGTGAGCGACATCGCCATCACCTCAGGCGCGAAGCTGCGGTCGCGGGTCATAATCTCGACGCGGGCGCCGGTCGCGGCGATCTTCTCGGCGGCCTGCAGCGCGGGATAGTCGCCGGCGTCGTCGTAGATCAGCACGTTCGAGCCGGGCCGGGCATCGCCGGACAGGATGTCCCAGGACGAGACCACCAGCTCGTTGCCGTCGTCCAGCACCTCGGTATGCGGCAGGCCGCCGGTGGCGATGACCACCGCGTCGGGCTGCGCCGTAAGCACGGTGTCGGCGTCGGCGTAGCTGTTGAAGTGGAACGTGACGCCCATGCGCGTGCATTCGGCGAGGCGCCAGTCGATCAGCGAGATCATCTCGCTCCGCCGCGGGGTCTGTGCCGTCAGCCGGACCTGGCCGCCCGGATCGTCCGCCGCCTCGTGGACGACGACCGCATGCCCGCGCTCGGCGGCGACGCGCGCCGCCTCCAGCCCGGCGGGACCGGCGCCGACGATAACGACGCGGCGCGGCGCCACCGCCCTTGCGATGGCGTGCGGCTGCTCGAGCTCGCGCCCGGTGGAGGGGTTGTGCAGGCAGAGCGCCATGCCGCCCTGATAGATGCGGTCGAGGCAGTAGTTGGCACCGACGCACGGGCGGATGCGGTCCTCCTCGCCGCGCCGGATCTTCGCGACGATGTGCGGGTCGGCCATGTGGGCGCGGGTCATGCCGACCATGTCGAGCTTTCCGCTGGCGATCGCGTGGCGAGCGGTGGCGACGTCCTGGATCTTGGCGGCGTGGAAGGTCGGGAAGTTCGTCGCGGCGCGGACCTCGCCGGCGAAGTCGAGGTGCGGCGCCGAGCGCATCCCCTGCACCGGGATCACGTCGGTCAGGCCGGCGTCAGTGTCGATATGGCCCTTCACCACGTTCAGGAAGTCGACCATCCCGCAGTCCTTGAGCCGCCGCGAGATCTCGAGACCGTCGGCCTTGGTCAGACCGCCGGGCAGGTCCTCGTCGCCGGTGTAGCGGATGCCGACGATGAAGTCGTCGCCGACCCGGGCGCGGATCGCCTTGAGCGTGTCGAAGGTGAAGCGCAGGCGGTTGTCGAGCGACCCGCCGTAGGGCGCGTCGAGCTCGTTGGTCAGCGGCGACCAGAACTGGTCCATCAGGTGGCCGTAGGCCTGGAGCTCGATGCCGTCGAGCCCGGCCGCCTTCATGCGCTCGGCGGCGTCGGCATAGTCCTCGATGATCCGGGCGATGTCCCAGTCCTCGGCCTTCTTCGGGAACGCCCGGTGCGCCGCCTCGCGCTCGTGGCCGGCGGAGACGACCGGCAGCCAGTCGGCCTTGTCCCAGCGGGTGCGGCGGCCGAGATGGGTGAGCTGGATCATCACCGCGCAATCGTGCTCGTGGCACTCGTCGGCAAGCGCCTTCATCCAGCCAACCACCTCGTCCTTCCAGGCGAGGATGTTGTTGAAGACCGGCGGGCTGTCTCGGGCGACCGAGGCCGAGCCCGCGGTCATCGTCATCGCGACGCCGGCCTTCGCCCGCTCGACGTGATAGGCGCGATAGCGCTCCTTCGGCATCCCGTCCTCGGGATAGGCCGGCTCGTGGCTGGTGATCATCAGCCGGTTCTTCAGGGTCAGGTGCTTGAGCTGGTAGGGCTGGAAGAGCGGGTCGCTGGACATGGCACGGGCCTCCCGGTGGCTGGCGGCAGGATTCCAGAAATGTTCATGGGTGTCAAGATGGCGAACACCGGCGTCCATTGTTCTTGCCGCAGAGGTGCGGAGCGGCTAAGCTCCGGCGCATGAGCATTCCGGGAGAAGTCGGCGGCGAGGTCGAGCGGGCGTCCGGCTGGCGCGGCTCGCGCGAGGTGTGGCTCGCAGCGGCGAAGCAGGCGCTGATCGAGACCGGGCTCGACGCAGTCAAGATTCAGTCGCTGGCCAGCCGGCTGCAGATCGCGCGGACGAGCTTCTACTGGTTCTTCAAGGACCGCACCGCGCTCCTCGACGCGCTGCTCGAGGACTGGGAGGCGAAGAACACCGGCGCCTTCGTCGATGCCTGCGCCGCCTATGCCGCGACGATCGCCGAGGCGGTGCTGAACCTCATCGCGGTCTTCTACGACGACGCGATCTTCGAGCCGCGGCTGGATTTCGCCGTGCGCGGCTGGGCGCACCAGTCGGACGCGGTCGCCGTTCGGGTCAATGCCGCGGACGAGCGGCGCCTGGCGGCGATCCGCGCCATGTTCGTGCGCTTCGGCTACGCCGCGGACGACGCCGACGTGCGCGCCCGCACCGTCTATCTGGTGCAGATCGGCTACATCGCGATGCAGGTGTCCGAGCCCACCGCGACGCGGCTGTCGCGGGTGCCGCGCTACGTCGCGATCTACGCGGGCATGCCGCCGACCGGCGCCGAGATGGCGCGGTTCGCGGCACGCATCGGGTTCGTGCCACCGTCAGCGGAGGACGAAGGGTCGACGCTTGCGACCTGAAGCCGACCTGGCCGTCGGCAACGGCACCGTCAGCTTCCCTAGCCGGCGCGCGGCTTGCGATCGCGCACGAGCATCGGGCCGTATTCCACGAGGAACAGCCCGAATGCCGCGATCCAGAGGCCGCCGGCCACGTCGAGCAACACCGGCGCGCCGGCGAGGTCGGCGGCCGGTCGGGCCAGCGCGGCGCCAAAGAGGCAGATGTAACTCGTAACCGTCAGCGCCGAGGCGGTGAGCTCGTGGCCGGTGTGGCCGCGGGTCGCCCGCGTCATCACCGAGAGCATCATGCCGGCGACGCCGCCGACCAGCAGCACGTGCATCGCGCCGTTCGTCGGCAGCCACCCGGTCGCCGACGCCGCGATGGTGAGGAAGCCGAGCGCGACGAAGCCGAAGGCGACATGCAGGACGAGGAGGAGCGGCTCGCCGGACGTGGCGGCACCGCGCCAGCGCGACAGCCGCCAGGCGACGATAGCGGCGCCCGCGAGGCCGGCAGCCGCCGTGGGCCAGCCCTCGGGCGCGATCACCCAGACGACGAGCGCGGCGAGCGCTCCGACGATCGCCACGCCATCGTTGCGGTTGAACGGCACCGGCAGCCGGGTGACGCCGCGCGCCGCCAGCCAGTTGCGGGTGAAGCTCGGGATGATGCGGCCGCCGACGATCATCAGCAGGAGCGTGTAGCCGGCGACCGCGGCCCGCGCCGAGACGCCCGCGGTCCCGGTCAGGATCACCTCGGCGTGGAAGCCCATGTTGGCAAGCGCGATGATGGCCACGCCGGCCAGCACCTTCATATCCTTCCACTTCTTGCCGGCGATCAGCTCGCGCGCGCAGACCGCGACCAGCGCCGGCAGGTACAGCGCATCGATCGTCACCGCCAGCGGCACGCCGATCCAGCCCGCCGCGAGCATCGCGACCCGTCCGGCGAGCCACAGCCCGGCAAGTGCCGCGAGCGGCGGCCCCGACAGCGGCATCTGCCCGGTCCAGTTCGGGATCGCGGTCATTAGGAACCCCGAGAGCACCGCCGCGGCGAAGCCGAACAGCATCTCGTGCCCGTGCCATGGCACGACGCCGTAACTGCCGCCGACGGCGAGGCCCGTCGTCAGCGCGGCGATCCAGAGCGCCATCGCGACCACGGCGAACACGCCGGCGCCGAGGAAGAACGGCCGGAAGCCGTAGGAGAGCAGCACCGGGCCGGTCCGCCGCAGCCCGCGGGGAATGCCGTACCGCTTCGGCGCGGTCTGCGGTTGGGTTGTGGACATCGTTGGCCTCCGATATTCCCTGCTCATGCTGCTGCCGTTTCCGTCGATCGCCACTGGCAGGCGGCGAGGATGCCGCCACCGGCCTGGAGGACGCCGCCATGATCGCGACCGAGCTGCGGAGCGCACGGCCGTTCCGCGGCCTCGACCTGGCCGAGATCGACGCCATCGCGCGGCGGGCGACCGAGCGTCGCCTCGCGCCCGGCGAGGCGCTGTTCGAGCAGGGTGAGCCGGCGGAACGGTTCTTTCTCACGCTCGAGGGGCGCCTCAAGGTGACTATGATCGTGCCGGAAGGAAAGCAGATCGTGCTGCGCCTGCTCTATCCGGGCGATTTCTGCGGCCTCGCCATGGTGCTCACGCGGCCCGAGTATCCGGCGACCTGCCGAGCGATCCTTGCGGTGCGCGCGCTGGCGTGGCCGACGAGCTACTGGGCGACGCTGATCGAGGAGCATCCCCGGCTCGCCGTCGGCATGACCGAGGCGCTCGGCCGGCATGTGACCGAGATGCACACCCGGCTCGCCGAGCTCGCCACCGAGGAGGTCGAGCGCCGCGTCGCGCACGCCGTCCTGCGCCTCGCCGACCGGGCCGGCGTCGCGGTCGAGGGCGGCGTGCAGATCGACTTCCCCGTCACCCGCCAGGATCTGGCCGAGCTGACCGGCTCGACGCTGCACAGCGTCTCGCGCATCGTCTCGGCCTGGGGCGCGCGCGGGGTCGTCGACCGCGGCCGCGCGCGCCTGCTGATCCGGGACCTCGCCGCGCTCGAACGGATCGCGCGCGGCGAGCACGCCTGATCCCGCACGCAGGGGCTGCATGCGGGAGCCGCGCATCGGGCTTACTGCCCGATCTGGGCGAAGGCCGCGTCGAAGCGCTCCTGCGCCTTCTTCGGGTTCTTCGCCGCCTTGGCCGCATCGAGGTTCGACGGCTCGCCCGCGACGATCAGCGCCACCATCCCCATCGGGTAGTGCGGCGTGCACTTCACGCCGTAGACACCTTCCTCGGTCAACTTCAGCTCGTAGTCCTCGCCCATCTTGCCCTTGAACGGCTGCACGCCCTCGGGAAGCATCCCCTTCACCCCCTCGACGTCGTGGCCCTTGTCGGTCGCGACGAAGTGGATCGTGTCACCGGGCTTGGCCTGCACGAAGTCCGGCTCGAACACCATGGCGCCACCCTCGCCCTTGTTCAGCATCTTGACCTCGATGTCGTCCGCCGAGGCGGCTCCGGCAAGACCCGAGAGCGCGGCCGCGGCGAGCAGAATTCCATAGAGCTTCATTGCAGTCTCCTAAGCTTCGGAGCCCCCTATGGGCCCCGCATTCCGTGCGGAAGTGTGGTTCAGCGAGGCGGATGTAGGCATGGCTACCCGCCCGAACGTTGTGCGGGCGCAAATTCGGGCCGGTTTCGGACCTTTCCGTCGCACGGGTCCGGACCGTGCCCGCGCCCGCCTGCCGCAAGCCCCTGCACGGGCTCGCATCGACTCCACCCTGCCGGCGCGGCACTGCCCCGGCGCGGCATTGCGGCCGCTATTTGCGCCTCCGCAAAGAAGCCGCCGTCACGGCGGGGCAGACCAGAGGGCATCGGCAGAGACCGGGAGGGGCAGGGGTGCAGCGACTGACAGCCATCGGGCGATATGCCGCCGCGGCGATCGCGCTCGTCCTCTGCCTCGCGCTCGCCGGCCTTGCCCAGGCCAAGACGCTCTCCGAGTTCCTCGCCGATGCCGCGCCCGCCGAGATCTTTCCCGGTGCCACCGCCTTCGGCCCGCCCGAAGGCCAGCCGGGGCTCGCGCCGGCGCTCGATGCTCAG
Source organism: Paracoccaceae bacterium (assembly GCA_039808205.1). GTDB lineage: Bacteria > Pseudomonadota > Alphaproteobacteria > Rhodobacterales > Rhodobacteraceae > Amaricoccus. Next base: position 7,837 of record JBDHSS010000078.1, read on the forward strand.
GGCCAGCGGATCGGCTGGGTCTATCTCAACACCGACTTCACCACCTCGATCGGCTATTCCGGCAAGCCGATCCGCATCCTCGTCGGCATCGACCCGGCGGGCACCGTGCGAGGGCTGAAGCTCGTCGAGCACCACGAGCCCATCGTGCTCATCGGCATTCCCGAAGCCAAGGTGATGGCGGCGCTCAACGGCCTGATCGGCCAGGAGTTCGCCGGCGTCGCGGCCGGCACCGCCAAGCCGCCGCAGGTCGACATCGTCTCCGGGGCTACCGTCACCGTGCTCGTCATGGGCGACAGCGTGGTGCGCTCGGCGGTCTCGCTGATCCGCAGCGGCCGACTCGCGGGCACCGCGGCGGCGGCCGCGGTGCCGGAGGTGCGGCGCGAGGTCGATCCCTCGATCACCGCGGTCCGCGACTGGGAGAGCCTGCTCGGCGACGGCTCGATCCGCAGCCTGCGGCTGACCGTGGGCGAGGTCTCCAAGGCCTTCGCCGACGCGGGCCAGCCGGTTGCCGCCAGCCACCCGGAGACCCCGAACCCCGAGGACCGGTTCATCGACCTCTACCTGGCGCCGGTTTCGGTGCCCTCGATCGGCCGCAGCCTGCTCGGCGATGCCGCCTACGACCGGCTCGCCGGCAAGCTGAAGCCCGGTCAGGCCGCGCTGATGATCGCGGGCGATGGCGCCTATTCCTTCAAGGGCTCGGCCTACGTTCGCGGCGGCATCTTCGACCGCATCGAGCTTCTGCAGGACGGCCAGGGCGTGCGCTTCCGCGACCGCAACCACACGCGGCTGAACGGCATCGCCGCGGCCGGCGCGCCGCGGCTGAAGGAGGTCGGGCTCTTCGTCGTGCCCGAGGACTTCGCCTTCGACGTGACCGAGCCCTTTGACCTGCAGCTCCTGGTGCAGCGCGGCACCGAAGGCCGCGACAAGGCGACGATCCCGTTCGACCTCGGCTACACGCTGCCGGCGAGCTATCTCTTGCCCGCACCCGCGCCGGCCGCCGTTCCGGCCGCGGCGCCTGCCGCCGCGCCGCAGCCGGCGCCCGCGGGCCTGACCGGCGAGGAGCAGGGGCCGCCGATCTGGGTGTCGATCTGGCGGCTCGACCGGGTGAAGATCGGCGTCGTGGTCGCGGCGCTCCTCGTGCTGACCGCGATCTTCTTCTTCCAGAACACGCTCGCACGCCGCCCGCGGCTCCTGAAGAGCGTGCGCTACACCTATCTCGCCTTCACGCTGATCTGGCTCGGCTGGATCGCCAACACCCAGCTCTCGGTCGTCAACGTCCTGACTTTCCTGAACGCGCTCGTCACCGGCTTCTCCTGGGACTTCTTCCTCTCGGCGCCGCTCATCTTCATCCTCTGGGCGGCGGTCGCGGCTGGCCTCCTGTTCTGGGGCCGCGGCCCGTTCTGCGGCTGGCTCTGCCCGTTCGGCGCGCTGCAGGAGTTCGTGAGCCTCGCCGCCAAGAAGCTGCGGATCCCGCAGATCACCGTGCCCTGGGGGCTGCACGAACGGCTCTGGCCGATCAAGTACATGATCTTCCTCGGCCTCTTCGGGCTCTCGCTCTACTCGCTTGCCCGCGCCGAGGTGCTGGCCGAGGTCGAGCCGTTCAAGACCGCGATCATCCTCAAGTTCAATCGCGAGCTCATCTTCATCGCGATCGCGCTGCTCTGGCTCCTGCCGGGCCTGTTCATCGAGCGGTTCTTCTGCCGCTACGTCTGCCCGCTCGGCGCTGCGCTGGCGATCCCCGGCCGGGTGCGGATGTTCGACTGGCTGAAGCGCTGGCCCGAATGCGGCTCGCCCTGCCACCGCTGCGCCGTCGAATGCCCGGTGCAGGCGATCCACCCCGAAGGCAACATCAACGTCAACGAGTGCATCTATTGCATGCACTGCCAGGAACTCTACCACAGCGAGACCCGCTGCCCGCACATGATGGTCGTGAAGGCGCGGCGGGAAAAAATCGCGCGATCCTCCGTCCCCCAGCTCTGAAGGAGTCTGCCATGTCCGACACGGACGCAAGGAACGGCCTCAGTCGCCGCCAGCTGCTCGGGAGCTCGGCCGCCATCGCGGCCGCTGCGCCCGCGGTCGGGGGCCTCGGCCTGATCGGCACGCCCGCCCGCGCCGACGACGAGTCCGCGGGCCACGCCACCGTCGCGCCGGGCGAGCTCGACGAGTACTATGTCTTCACCTCGGGCGGGCACTCCGGCGAGGTGCGCATCCACGGCCTGCCGTCGATGCGCGAGCTGATGCGCATCCCGGTCTTCAACCGCGAGAGCGCCACCGGCTGGGGCCAGACCAACGAGAGCCTGCGCGTCCTGACCGAAGGCCTGACCCCCGAGAACCGCGAGTTCCTCTCGACCCGCGGCGGCACCTACATGAACGGCGACCTGCACCACCCACACCCGTCGCAGACCGACGGCACCTATGACGGCCGCTACCTGTTCGCCAACGACAAGGCCAACACCCGCGTCTGCCGCATCCGTCTCGACGTCATGCGCTGCGACAAGATCATCCAGATCCCGAACCAGCACACCGTCCACGGCCTGCGCGTGCAGAAGTTCCCGCGCACCGGCTATGTCTTCGCCAACGGCGAGGACGGCGTGCCGCTGCCGAACGACGGCAAGATCCTCGACGATCCGAAGCAGTACTGGTCGATCTTCTCGGCGATCGACGGCGACACCATGGAGGTCGCCTGGCAGATCAAGGTCGACGGCAACCTCGACAACGTCGACGCCGACTACCAGGGCAAATACTGCTTCGCCACCTGCTACAACTCCGAGGGCGGCGTCACCCTCGCCGACATGATGTCGGCCGACGAGGACTGGGTCGTCATCTTCAACCTCAAGCGCATCGAGGAGGCGGTGAAGGCCGGCAAGGCCGAGATCATGAACGGCGTGCCTGTTCTCGACGGCAGCCACGGCTCGCCCTACACCCGCTACGTGCCCGTGGCGAACGGCCCGCACGGCATCAACACCGCGCCCGACGGCATCCACGTCGTCGCCAACGGCAAGCTCTCGCCGACCGTCACCGTCTTCGACGTGCGCAAGTTCGACGACCTCTTCGACGACAAGATCCAGCCGCGCGACACCGTCGTCGC
>JBDHSS010000079.1:0-10874 GCA_039808205.1 Paracoccaceae bacterium
TCGAGCCGGTGAAGGTGATCGCGCCGATCAGGATGCCGAGGAAGATCTCGACCCGCATGATCGAGAGCTCGACCGGCGTCTTGTGCGCGAGCGTCAGCGCGAAGCCCGAGAAGGCGTCCGCCGTCGCGCCGCTCGCCAGCGCCTCGGCCACGCGCTGCGCCTCGATGTCGGCGTTGAGGCCGATGAAGACCGCCGCGAGGCCGACGAAGCTGTGGAAGCCGGCGACGAGCTCGGGCATCTGCGTCATCTGCACGCGCGCCGCGACGAAGGCGCCGACCGCCCCGCCGATGATGACCATCGGCGCCAGCAGCCAGTAATGCCCGGCGCCGCCGAAGATCGTGGCGATGACGGCGAGCGCCATGCCGATCATGCCGTACCAGATCGCCCGCTTGGCCTTCTCCTGGTTGGAGAGGCCGCCAAGGGCGAGGATGAAGAGGACAGCGGCCGCAAGATAGCAGGCCGTCACCAGACCCAGGCTCATGGTCGTCCCCTCAGCTCTTCTGGAACATGGCGAGCATCCGCCGGGTCACCAGGAACCCGCCGAAGATGTTCACCGAGGCAAGCAGCGTCGCAAGCGCCGCGAGGATGGCGACGAACACGCTCCCCGACCCGATCTGCAGGAGCGCGCCCAGGATGATGATCGAGGAAATGCCGTTGGTGATCGCCATCAGCGGCGTGTGCAGCGCGTGGCTGACGTTCCAGATGACGTAGAAGCCCACGAAGCACGCCAGCGCGAAGACGATGAAGTGCTGCATGAAGCTGACCGGCGCCACCGTGCCGACGAGGAGCATCAGCACCGTGCCGACCACCAGCAGGATCGTCGTCCGCCGCGAGGTCTTCTGGAACTCGACCAGCTCGCGCGCCGCCTTCTGCTCGGGCGTCTCCTCGACCGCCTTCGGCTTCGGCTTGGCCGCGGCGATCGCCTGCACCTTGGGCGGCGGCGGCGGGAAGGTCACGGCGCCGTCGTGGGTGACGGTGGCGCCGCGGATCACGTCATCCTCCATGTTGACGACCGGCGTGCCGTCCTTGTTCGGCGTCAGGTCGTCCATCATGTGACGGATGTTGGTTGAATAGAGCGTCGAGGCCTGCGTCGCCATCCGGCTCGGGAAATCGGTGTAGCCGATCACCTTGACGCCGTTCGGGCTCTCGATCGCCTCGTCGGGCACCGTCAGGTCGCAGTTGCCGCCGCGCTCCGCCGCGAGGTCGACGACGACCGAGCCCGGTTTCATCGCCGCGACCATGTCCGCGAGCCAGAGCTTCGGCGCCGGCCGCCCCGGGATCAGCGCGGTGGTGATGACGATGTCCATCTCCGGCGCCAGCTCGCGGAACTTCGCCAGCTGCGCCTCGCGGAACTCCGGGCTCGACGGCGCGGCATAGCCGCCGGTGGCCGCACCGTCCGCTGCCTGCTCCTTGAAGTCGAGGTAGACGAACTCCGCCCCCATCGACTCGATCTGCTCGGCGACCTCGGGCCGCACGTCGAAGGCGTAGGTGATCGCGCCGAGCGAGGTCGCGGTGCCGATCGCGGCGAGGCCGGCGACGCCGGCGCCGATCACCAGCACCTTGGCCGGCGGCACCTTGCCCGCGGCGGTGATCTGGCCGGTGAAGAACCGGCCGAAGTTGTTGCCGGCCTCGATGACGGCGCGATAGCCGGCGATGTTCGCCATCGACGACAGCGCGTCCATCTTCTGCGCCCGGCTGATGCGCGGCACCATGTCCATGGCGAGCGCGGTGACGCCCTTGGCCTTCAGCGCCTCGAGCAGCTCGGCGTTCTGCGCCGGATAGAGGAACGAGATCAGGATCTGGCCGCGGCGGGCCATCTCGACCTCGGCCGGCTCCGGCGGGCGGATCTTGCTGACGATGTCGGCCTCAGCCCAGAGCTCGGCCGCGGACGGCACCACGGTGACGCCCGCCTCGCGGTACGCGTCATCGGAGAACCGCGCGGCGGCGCCGGCGCCCGATTCGATCAGGCATTCGTAGCCGAGCTTCTTGAGCGCGAGCGCGGATTGCGGCGTCATCGCCACCCGCCGCTCGCCGGCAAAGCTCTCCCGCGGAGTTCCGATCTTCACGCAGCTCCCTCCCGTCCTGATGTGCCGACCAAGGTGCGGTCACGGTCTTGCGAGGCCTTCTAGGGAAGGGGCCTGCGGCTGTCAAACCGGCGCGGGCCGCGTTCGCGCGGGCGGCGCCCTCAGAGGCGCCCGTCGTAGGCCCGGCGGTAGAGCTCGAGCGCATCCGTCTGGGTCAGCACGCGCGGATTGCCGCCGGCGGTCGGGTCGACCACCGCCATCGCCGCCATCGCCTCGAAGCGGCCGTCGTCGACGCCGATCTTGTCGAGCGTGTGCGGCACCCCGAGGTCGCGCCGAAGCCGCAGCACGAAGTCGAGAAAGCCCGAGAAGCCGTCCTCGAGCCCGAGCCAGCCGGCGAGCCGGTCGATCTTGTCCCGGATCGCCTCGCGGTTGAAGTCGAGCACGTACGGCATGAAGACGGCGTTGGTCAGCCCGTGGTGGGTGTTGTAGAGCGCGCCGACCGGATGCGACAGCGCGTGGATCGCGCCAAGCCCCTTCTGGAACGCCGTCGCGCCCATCGCCGCAGCGGTCAGCATGTTGCCGCGCGCCTCGACGTCGGCACCGTCGTGATAGGCGCGCGGCAGGTACTCCTGCACCAGCCGCATGCCCTCGACCGCGATCCCCTCGGCCATCGGGTGGAAGCTCGGGCTGGCGTAGGCCTCCAGGCAGTGCGCGAGCGCGTCCATGCCGGTGCCGGCGGTGATCGCGGGCGGCAGCCCGACGGTCAGCTCCGGGTCGAGGATCACCTGCGCCGGCAGCATCTTCGGGTGAAAGACCACCTTCTTGGTGTGGCTCTCGAGGTTGGTGATGACCCCGGCGCGCCCGACCTCGGAGCCGGTGCCGGCCGTGGTCGGCACCGCGACGATCGGCGCGATGCCGGAGGGGTCGGCGCGGGTCCACCAGTCGCCGATGTCCTCGAAGTCCCACATCGGCCGGACCTGCCCGAGCATGAACGCCGTGACCTTGCCGCAGTCGAGCGCCGAGCCGCCGCCGAAGGCGACGACCCCGTCGTGGCCGCCGTCGCGCATCGCGCGGAGCCCGGCCGCCACGTTCGCCTCGGTCGGGTTCGGCTGCACGTCGGAGAACACCGCCGTGTCGAGCCCGGCCGCGCGAAGCACCTCGAGCGCCCGCGCCGCGATCGGCAGCGGGGCCACGCCCGGATCGGTGACGAGGAGCGGGCGGTGCATCCCGGCCGCGCGGCAGGCGTCGCCGAGCTCGGCGATGCGTCCGGCGCCGAAGCGGATGGCGGTGGGATAGTTCCAGTTGGCGGAGGGTGACATCTTCTTCTCGCGAACGCCGGTGGTTCCAGTTACCGGGAAATCCGGAGCCGGCGCAATGTCGCGCGGGACGATCATTCCTTGGCCGCGGCGCGCGGCGGCGCGAGGCCGTCCCCGACCAGCAGCCCGTCGATGAAGTGGCTGAGGAGCTGGGCGCGGCTCGACACGCCGGCCTTGCGGTAGACCGCGGTGCTCTGGGCACGCACGGTGCCGGGGCGTGCGTCGCGCAAGCCCGCGATCTCGTCGACCGAGAAGCCCTTGATGGTCAGGAACGCCACCTCGCGCTCCGCCGGCGTCAGGCCCCAGCCGGCGAAGCTCTCCTCCATCACCTCGACGAAGGCGCCGCTCGCGAGGCGGATCCGGCCCTCCATCTGCCTGCCGGCCGCCTGCATCCGGCGGAACTCGCCGGCGATCAGCGCCGAGCCGAGGACGAGCGAGACGAGAATGGCGATCTCGAGGATGCCGTGGGCGACATCCTTGCGGATCTCGGAGATCTCCGAGAGCATGTCGACGAGCAGGAGCAGACCGCAGCCGGCCTGAAGCCCTGCCGCCAGCGCGAGGAGGCGCGAACGCCTCCGCCGGGGGTCTGCCACGCTCGAGCCTCGTCGGCCGCCTCAGGGGCGCTTGCGGCCAGTGACCATCGCCTTGGCCAGGTTCTCGCCGTGCCGCACGCTCTCCCATGCTACGCCGGCCCAATGCAGCACCACAAGGCCGATGCCGACGTTGGCCGCGGTCTCGTGAACGCCCTCGAGCCATTCGGCGCCCCAGTAGGCATCGAGGCCCATCATCCAGCCGGTCACGCCGAGGAACGCGACGATGGCGAGGAGCGCGATCACCATCGCGCCGCCCGCCGGATTGTGGCCGACGTAGCGCGGCTCGTTGCCGGCGAACGCCGCGCGCGCATAGGCGAGGAAGCCCGCCGGCGTGGGCACGAAGTCGCTGAAGCGCGCGCGCCGCGGCCCGATGAACCCCCAGACCAGCCGGATCGCCACGACGGCGAGCGCGACATAGCCGAGCGCCTTGTGGATGTCGCGCGGGTGCTCGATGAAGAACGCGCCGAGGAAGGCCACCGCCAGCGTCCAGTGCAGGAGCCGCACCAGCGGATCCCAGACGCCGATGGTGGTGGGCGCCCCGCGGGCGCCCGTCTGCTCGGCCATCAGTTGCTCTCGCGCTGCAGCTCGGCGCCCGTGGTCGGGTCGTAGTAGATCTCGAGCTTGGTCTTGCCGTTGCTGCCGTAGATCTCATAGCAGCCGTCGCTGACCTTCATCTCGCGGATCTTGCCGCCGGCCTCCTCGAAGGTCTTGGCGATCTGCCACATCGGAATCGTGGCGTCGGCCTTGCAGGTCGGGTCGGCGAAGGCCGGAGCGGCCAGCGCGAGGGCGGCGATGCCGAGGGCGAGGGTCTTGATGGTCCGCATGGGTTTCTCCCGTTGATGGTGCCGGCTCGGCCGGCGTCGACGGGCCCCGATTGGCCGCTGCAACGCGCGCTCGCCATCCGCTGGGCGTTTAGGCGCGCCGGGGTAAGCGCCTGCTTATACCCTTGCCACGACAACTTCCGCGCGTGATTCCGACGCCGCGTGCGACCTCAGGCCGCACCTGGCAGGCGAAAATGATAGGATTTCGGTCGTGTGACGCTCAGGAACCCGAGGTGCGACAACGCCGCGCCGCGCCCGGTGTCCTTGACGCCGGTCCACGTCAGCGCCGGATCGAGATAGTCGCACCGGTTCATGAACACGGTCCCGGTCTCGAGTCGCGCCCCGATCGCCTCGGCGGCACCCATGTCGCGCGTCCAGACGCTGGCGGTCAGGCCATAGCGGCTGTCGTTCATCAAGCGGGTCGCCTCCTCGTCGTCGGCAACAGGCATGATGCCGACGACCGGACCGAAGCTCTCCTCGCGCATCACCCGCATCGAATGGTCGACGCCCGTGAGGATCTGCGGCGCGAGATAGGCGCTGTCGCCAGTATCGGCCGGAAAGCGCGCCGGATCGATCAGCGGCGTCGCGCCCGCGGCGACCGCCTCGGTCACCTGCCCGCGCACGGTGTCGGCGAAGCGGCGGCTCGCCATCGGCCCGAGCGTCGTCTCCGCGTCGAGCGGGCTGCCGAGCCGATAGCCGGACACGAGCGCCGCCGCCTTCTCGACGAAGGCGTCATAAAGGCTCGCGTGCACGTAGATCCGCTCGATCCCGCAGCAGCACTGGCCGGAATTGAACATCGCGCCGTCCATCAGCGTGTCGACGGCCGCATCGAGGTCGGCGTCGGCGCGCACGTAGCCCGGATCCTTGCCGCCGAGCTCGAGCCCGAGGCCGGTGAAGGTGCCCGCCGCCGCCCGCTCGATGGCCGCACCCCCGCCGACCGAGCCGGTGAAGTTGACGAAGCCGAACGCCCGCGCGCCGATCAGCGCGGCGGTGGTCTCGTGGTCGAGAAAGAGGTTCTGGAACACGGCTTCCGGCAGGTGCGCGAACGCCTGCGCCAGCCGCTCGCCGGCGAGCGGCGTCTGGCTCGCGTGCTTGAGCACCACGGCGTTGCCGGCGATGAGCGCCGGCACGATGGTGTTGATCGCGGTCAGGAACGGATAGTTCCAGGGCGCGATCACCAGCACCACGCCGACCGGCTCGCGCCGGATCACCCGCCGGAAGCTCGCGCTCGACTCGATCACCTCCGGCGCCAGCGCGCGCTCGGCGATGCCGGCCATGTAGGCGGCGCGCTCGCGCACGCCGCCCATCTCGCCGCCGTAGCGCACCGGGCGGCCCATCTGCCAGGCAAGCTCGGTGACGAGATCGGCGTTCACCCGGTCGAGCCGGGCCACGCCCTCCCTGACCAGTTCGACCCGCTCGGCGAGCGGCCGGAGCGCCCAGTCCTTCTGCGCCGTGCGCGCGGCCTCGACCTGCGCAGCGGCGCTCTCCGCGCTCTCCACCGGCCGCTCGGCATAGACGCTGCCGTCAACCGGCGAGATGCATCGCACAACCTTGCTCATCGCGCCCTCACGCCCGTTCGAACCCGCGCGCCCGGTCCCAGTCGGTGACTGCCCGGTCGCACTCGCGCTGCTCCCAGCGGGCAGCGTGCACGTAATGCTCGACGACCTCGTCGCCGAACGCCGCGCGCAGCATCGCCGAGCCGTCGAGCGCGTCGGCGGCATCGCGCAGCGTGGTCGGGATCGTGCGCAGGCCCGCCTCGACATAGGCGTCGCCGCGGAACTCGGGCTCGAGCTCGAGCTCGGCCTCGATGCCGGCGATGCCGGCGGCGAGCTGTGCGGCATAGGCGAGATAGGGGTTGAGGTCGGCGCCGCCGACCCGGCACTCGATGCGGATGCCGCGGCTGCCCTCGCCGACGAGGCGATAGCCGGCGGTGCGGTTGTCGGTCGACCAGACCGCCCGCGTCGGCGCGAAGGTGCCGGCCATGAAACGCTTGTAGCTGTTGACGTAGGGCGCGAGGAAGAACGTCCCCTCCGCCGCGTGCGCAAGCAGCCCCGCGACGTAGCTCCGCATCAGCCGCGACATGCCATGCGGCGCGCCGGCGTCGAGGAAGGCGGCCTTGCCGTCGGTCGTCTGCAGCGACTGGTGCAGGTGGCTCGACGAGCCGGCGGCGCGGCTGTCGTACTTTGCCATGAAGGTGACGGCGCGGCCCTTGAGGAAGGCGATCTCCTTCACCGCGTTCTTGACCATCACGTGATCGTCCGCGGCGCCGAGCGCGTCGCGGTAGCGGACGTTGATCTCCTCCTGCCCGGGGCTCGCCTCGCCCTTGGAGTTCTCCACCGCGATGCCCGCCCCCTGCAGGCCGGTGCGGATCGCCCGCATCACCTCCTCCTCCTTGGTGGTCTGGAAGATGTGATAGTCCTCGTTGTAGGGGCTCGCCGGCTTGAGCCCGCGGTAGCCGGCGGCGGCGAGCTCGGCGAAGGCGTTGTCGAACAGGAAGAACTCGAGCTCGGAGGCCATCATCGCCACGAACCCCATCTCGGCGAGCCGCGCCACCTGCCGCTTCAGGATCGCCCGCGGCGAGTGCGGCACCGGCGCGTGAGTGTGATGGTCGAGGACGTCGGCGAGGACGAGCGCCGTCCCTGGCAGCCATGGCAGGCGCCTGAGCGTGGCGAGGTCGGGCTTCATCACGTAGTCGCCATAGCCGGCGGCCCAGCCCGTCGCCTTGTAACCCGGCACCGTCTCCATCTCGAGGTCGGTGGCGAGCAGGTAGTTGCAGCTGTGCGTCTCCTCGTGCGCGCTCTCGAGGAAGAACTCCGCCTGGAAGCGCTTGCCCATCAGGCGCCCCTGCATGTCGATCTCGGCGACCACGACCGTGTCGATCGTGCCATTCGCCGTCGCTTCGGCCAGCTCCTGCAGCGTCAGTTTGCCCGACATCCGTCCCTGTCCCGCGCCATCCCCGACGCCGACGCTAGAGAGCGGCCGCGGGGCTGGCAAGGGTTCCGCCGCGGCGGCGCGCGCGGTTAACCACGCTGGCGCGACCGGGTTGAAACCGGCGCCCGCCGGTCGCCACAGTGCCTCGGGGGAGGCGGAAGGATGCAGGCAGGCCTGGCGAGACGCATCGCGCTCGGGCGCGAGATCCGCACCGAGGCGGAGCGCCTGGTGGCGGCGCGCGGCCGCCTCGCCGAGGCCGCCGCCTGGATCAGCGCCCGCGCCCCCGGCCTCGGCGACAACGACCGGGCGTTCCGCGAGGCGGTGGCGGTGCGGGTGTCGCGAATCTTCATCCTCGTCGGCAGCGACTGCCGGCACTGAGGTGCGGCTCGCCTCTGAGGAGAACGAATCCCTTGACGGAACCCGCCATCCGCGACAATGCGGGCGGGCTCCGCCCGAGGTCCGCCATGACGCTGCCCACCGCCTACGCGATCCTGTTCGTGTCGATCGTCTGCGAGATCGTCGGCACCTCGGCGCTGCTCGCGAGCCAGCAGTTCACCCGGCTCGGCCCGAGCCTCGTCGTCGCAGTCTTCTACGGCTGCGCCATCGTCGGGCTCGCCTTCACCTTCCGCATCATCCCGATGGGGATCGCCTACGCGATCTGGTCGGGCCTCGGCATCGTGCTGATCTCGTCCGTCGGCTGGGTGGTCTTCGGCCAGCGCCTCGACGCGCCGGCGGTGCTCGGCCTCGCCCTGATCGTCGCCGGCGTGGTGATCGTCAACGTCTTCTCGGACTCGGTGTCGGGGCACTGACCCAACGACCGAAGCTCCGGCCGCAGGCCGGAGCGAGTCCCGGCCCGACACGCAAACGCATGCGTTTGCCGGGCCGTTCGGTGGAGCGCGGGACGCGCGGAGCCGAAGGGGTGTCGTGCGCCGCCAACAGCGCCAATCCGTCCGCGTCCGACCCGGCGGATGCGTGGCAGCGCGTCCGGCCTCCGGGGGTCGGATGCGGACGGATTTGTCCACGCCAAATCCGTCAAGACCCCACCGTCGTGCCAACAAACAGGCGTCGATAAGTCCGCGCCCCTACCCGCGCACCACCCGCAGCAGCGCCTCGACGTTCGCCGGATCGGCGTCCGGCGTGATGCCGTGGCCGAGGTTGAAGATATGGCCGCCGCCGGCGAAGGCGTCGACGGTGCGCCGTGCCGCGTCGGCGAGCGCCCGCCCGCCGACGACCATGAGCAGCGGGTCGAGGTTGCCCTGGACGCAGACCTGCGGCTGCAGCGCCGCCGCGGCCCAGGCGGGATCGACGGCGGTGTCGAGCGCCACCGCCTGCACCCCGGCCGCCGCGGCGAAGCCGGCATAGCCGGCGCCCGCGCCGCGGGGAAAGCCGATGACCGGCAGGCCGGGGTGCAGCGCCCGGAGCGCCGCGGCAATGCACCGGACCGGCTCGACCGCGTAGCGCGCGAAAAGCGGCCCCGGCAGCGCGCCGGCCCAGCTGTCGAAGAGCTTGACGACCTCCGCACCCGCGGCGACCTGCGCGCTCAGGTAGGCGATCGTCGCTTCGGTGATCCGCTCGATCAGTGCATCGAACGTCGCGGGGTCGCGGTACAGCAGCGTCCGCGCCGGCGCCTGGTCGGGCGTGCCGCGGCCGGCGATCATGTAGGTGGCGACCGTCCACGGCGCGCCGGCGAAACCGATGAGCGGCACCGCCGGCGGCAGCGCCGCGCGCACCCGCGCCACCGTCTCGTAGACCGGGGCGAGCGTCGCGTGGATCGCCTCGGCGGGCCGGAGCCGGCCGAGATCGGCGGCGGACATGACGGTGGAGAGCCGCGGGCCCTCGCCCTCGACGAACCGCAGCTCGGCGCCGAGCGCGTGCGGCACCAGCAGGATGTCGGCGAAGAGGATCGCGGCGTCGAGCCCGAAGCGGCGCACCGGCTGCAGCGTGACCTCGGCCGCGAGTGCGGGCGTATAGCAGAGGTCGAGGAAGCTGCCGGCCTCGGCGCGCAGCTTGCGGTATTCGGGCAGGTAGCGCCCGGCCTGCCGCATCAGCCAGACCGGCGGCACCCGCTGCGCCTCGCCGCGGAGCGCGCGCATCAGCAGCCGATCGTCGGTCCGCTCATCGGCCATGGCGCGCCCCCTCCCGCCGGCTTGTGATCCCGCCGGGGCTTCCTTACAGATCGCCGCGCGAAAGGAAAGCCGACCCGATGCCCGCTGACCTGCCCTCCCCCGACCAGCCGCTGCGCATCGGCACCCGCGGCAGCCCGCTGGCGCTGGCGCAGGCGCACGCGGTGCGCGCCGGGCTGATGGCGGCGTGGCACCTGCCGGAGGCCGCCTTCGAGATCGTGGTGATCCGCACCACCGGCGACCGGGTGCAGGACCGGCCGCTGGCGACGCTCGGCGGCAAGGGGCTCTTCACGCGCGAGATCGAGGAGGCGCTCGCCCGGTCGGCGATCGACCTCGCCGTGCACTCGATGAAGGACATGCCGACGCTGCAGCCCGAGGGGCTCGCGATCACCTGCCTCCTGCCGCGCGAGGACGTGCGCGACGCGTTCGTGTCGGCGCGCTGGCCGGGGCTCGCGGCGCTGCCGGCCGGCAGCCTCGTCGGCACCTCGAGCCTGCGGCGCGCGGCGCAACTGCGCCATCGCCGGCCGGATCTCGTCGTCGTCGAGTTCCGCGGCAGCGTCGAGACCCGGCTCAGGAAGCTCGCCGACGGCGTCGCCGCGGCGACCTTCCTCGCGATGGCCGGGCTCAACCGGCTCGGGCGCCGCGACGTGCCGGCGACGCCGCTCGAGCCCGAGGCGATGCTGCCCGCCGTCGGCCAGGGGGCGATCGGCGTCGAGCAGCGGTCCGGCGACGACCGGGTCGCGGCGCTCCTGGCACCGTTGCACGACGCCGCGACCGGGCACCGGCTCGCGGCGGAGCGGGCGTTCCTCGCCGGGCTCGACGGCTCGTGCCAGACGCCGATCGCCGGGCTCGCGGTGCTCGACGGCGACCGGCTGCGCTTCCGCGGCGAGATCCTGAAGCCCGACGGATCGGCGCGGCTCGAGCACGCCTGCGCCGGCGCGGTCGCCGACGCGGCGGCGCTCGGCGGCGAGGCCGCGGCGGTGCTGCGGCAGAGGGCCGGACCGGGTTTCTTCGACTAGGGGTTTCCGGCCGCGCCGCCGAAGATCCGGCCCGCGTGCCGGTCGAG